>JAFEBQ010000003.1 GCA_018242585.1 Planctomycetota bacterium | reverse complement strand
CGGTGGATTAACTAGGATTTAGATTGCGTTTGTATTCCTTTGCGATCTTTGCGCCTTTGCGGTTCAACTGTCTTCTCTGAAGTTTCCGGCAAGCGCGCGGGCCTATGGCCTTGCGGCTAAACCGCCAGCGTGTTTCACTCCCCCACCCCGTTACTCCTCCACACCCCCACGTCTTTGCTCCGTGTAGTCCTCCGTGTCTCAGTGTCCCCGTGGCGAATCCCCCGGGCCTAGGCACAAAAGTTTGACACCTGCCCGGCTCGCGGCGAAGATAACCGCTTGAGGGATGGCAGTTTCCGCCGTTTTTCCCGCCTGGCGGGGGGAGGGGCCGGGAACTTTGGGCCTGTCTTGTGCGTCCAATCTTCGGACCCAACGTGAACGACGATCAGCTCATCGACGAAACGCTCGCCGGGCGATCCGACGCCTTTGGCGAGTTGGTCCGCAAGTACCAGGACCGGTTGTACCATGCCATGCGGCATGTGCTGGGTTCGGCGGACGATGCGCTGGACGTCGTGCAAGATGCGTTCGTGCAGTCGTTGGTCAAGCTCGAGACGTTCAATCGCTCGGCGGCGTTTTACACTTGGCTGTTCCGGATCGCCTTGAATCTGGCCCTCAGCCAGCGCCGCCGCCGGCGCCCCACCGTTTCGATCGATGCGCTTCGCGAAGGCCTTGGTCGCGAGCCCATCGACGACAGCCCCGCCCCCGATCATCGCATGACCCAACAACAAGCGGCCACCGCGGTCCACCAGGCGCTTGCCGCGCTGGACGAAGACTTTCGGATCGTGCTGGTGTTACGCGATATGGACGATTTGTCGTACGAAGAGATCAGCCAGGTGCTCGACGTGCCCATCGGCACGGTGCGCAGCCGGCTGCATCGCGCGCGGTTGCAATTGCGCGAGCTGTTGAAAGATTGCGACGCGGTCAAGGCCAGCGTCGCGGACGGTTCTGGTAACTCGGCGAAAGAACCTCGGGCGGTGTCTCCCTAAGAGACCGCCGGTGCAGATGGTGAACTCATGACAACTCCACAACTTCCCCTGGCCGACAGCGAACTGCTGAGCGCCTACTTGGACAACGAGCTGAGCGCGGCCGATCGGGCCCGCACCGAAGCGCTGCTGGCCGAAAACCCCGGCGCGCGGCAACTGCTCGACGAACTGGACGCCCAGCGCGCCCAATTGCGCCAGATCTCGCGAGATCCACTCGGTGTCGACTTTGCCCAGCGCGTGCTGCGCGCGGCCGAGCGCGAAGTCCTGGTGCCATCGGCCAAGCCAAGCGAAGCCGCCGCAAAGAAATCGGCGACCGCCGAGCCGGCGCTGCGCCCGGCGCGCGAAGAGGACCGCCCCCGTTGGCTGCGTTTGCCGGCCGGACGACGCCCCTGGGTCTATGTCGCCTTGGCTTCGGCGGCGGCCGTGGTGATGATGATCTTCAACCCAAGCCGCGATCGGAACGTCGACCAGGTGGCGGTGCTGCCCGCCAACATGGAGATGTCCGCCACGCGCTCCGAAGAACAATTTGCCCGCCACCTGAATCGGGCTGACAAGCAAGAAGCCAACGCGCCGGTTGCAGAATCAATGGTCGAACGGCGCGCGTCGGATGTCGCCGGCGCGCCAGCCGCGACGGGCCCCGCGCCGGCGGCCATGGCCGGGGCTACGACTGCGGCCGTGCCGGCGACGCCTGCGGCCCCTGCTTCAAACGCCGCTGCGTCAACCGCACCTGCGGCCGGCGTCGGCGGAGCCTTCGCGAACGTCGACGAGCAACAATGGGTTCGGGCGTCGCTCGAACCGCTGGGCCTCGATCGATACACCGATGAGGTGATGCAGCAGGCGTCGGCCTACACGGCCGGCCTCGAGCCCGGCTTTGCCAACGACAACAACGGGCAAATGCTGATCATCTGCTGCGACGTGAATCGCACTCTGGTCCCGCCGCCGCAAGTGGCCACGTGGCTCGCCCAGTCGGACATCGAGGTGACCGGCGGCTCATCGCTCGGCGAGAACGAAGCGCTGGCCGCCAAAGCTCCGGCCATGGCGAGCAGTGCCACGAAGCCCAATAGCCCTTCACAGCCAGGCAGCGCGCCCCAGACAGGCAAAGCCGCCAAGCCTGACAGCTCGGGCGTCAGCATTTCAAGCCTGGCCGCGCAGATTCACGCCCCGGTTCCCGACTCGGACCCGGACAACGTGGCCCTGTCGTCCGAACCGACAGCCAAGCGCAACGCCCCCAAGGTGGCGACGACTCCCCCGGCTAAACCAGCAATGGCCGCTGCGGCGGCGGCCCCGCAAAAGCCTGCCGCATCTGGGCCGCAAGGGCAAGTGACACCCGCGTCGAGCGACCAGAACGTGCAAGTGTTCTATTGCCTGGCGCCTCGCGAGCAGGTGAGCGCGGCCGTCGAGCTGTTGCGCAACCAGACGAACGTGGTGACGAATGTTCATGTGCTAACGCCGACCAGCGCTGACGTGGTCGTCAGCGCGACGATCGCCCCCGATCGCGACGCCGCGGCGCGCAACGGCGCGCCGGCCAATGCGCCCGCAGCGGCCGATCGCAAGCAACCGGCCGCACAAGCGGCCCCGTCGGCAGGCAATCAGTTAGGCCAGCAGCAGAACCGCAATCGAGGCTACGGCCAGCGGATCGTGCTGGCCGATGAGGCGGACAACAAGGCCGCCACAACTAACAAGCTGCAGCGGCAAGCCGGTAATGCTGGCGACGACGCCAAGACGTCGCCACAAGCGGTCGCGCGCGCTGAAGCGTTGGTCGAAGGTCAACGGGCGCGGGCGCAGTTGGGCAAGGGTCGCGCCGTGGGGGTCGACAACGCCGCCACGTTGGAACGGGCGCTGTTCGTGTTCCGCATGGTCACGCCCGAGACGCCAGCCCAGCCCACGGCAGCTCCCGCCGAAGCCAAGCCGGTGAAATCGCCGTAGCCAGTCGCGCCGACGCGCTACTGCATCAAGAACCGTTCCAGGCCCGGATGCGGCGGCAGGTCGACGACCTCGGTCATTCGCAGGCCCAGTCGCGAGCAGCCCAGGGCCATTCCGTCGCGATGCAGCACCTTGGCCAACACGAACGTCATCGGCGTGCCGGGGAAGCCGACAATCAGCTCGTCGCTCGGCACCGGTCGGTTGATGACCAGCGACACGCCGTCCGACGAAATATTGCGCGTGAAGGCGGCAAAGGCGAAGTCGGGCATCGGATCCCCGTCGACGCAAGGGACGATGGCCACGGCCAACGAGATTTCGACGCGGTCGTCGCCGCGACGTTCGTTGTTCCCTTGCGACTTGATCAACCCTTGCAGCAGCCGTTCGACCGACTGTGCTTCGTCGTGCTTGGTGATGATGGCCATAGGAGGAAGTGCTGAGTGATGAATAGGAAATGATGAATAGGAAGACAAAGACGGCCCGATGGTCGATCGTTACGGCTGCGCATACCCGCCGTATTCATCACTCATCATTCCGCACTCATCACTCCTAACTCGCTTTCCAAAGCTAGGTTACGCTTCCCGGCCCGCGGGCCAAAAAACCGAGGAAAACGCTTGCTTGTCGGGGAGTTTTATGCCGGGTATGGTGAGAAGGCGGTGGGCTCGCCCGGCACAACCCTCCCGCCCCGGCCGAGCGGGTCCGCACAGGTCGACCGGCGATTGAGCCCCAAGCCGACGGCTCCGCCCCGGCCCTGCCCAATTGAATCTTACCTGGCACACTTTTGCCCCCTTTCACAGGAAACTCGAAACATGAAGCGCATGCTCTCGGTTGGTCTGGCGTTGTTGATCGCGGTCGGCACGTTGGCCGCCGCCGAACGAAGCGGCTTGCAGCCCGGCCAGTCGATCGGCGCCTTTGAAGTGGTCAAAGTGGGCGGCGCGCCGAACGACGACGTCTCGGTCGGCAAGGAGCTTTGCTACCGCTGCAAGTACGGCAACCGCCCGATGGTGATGGTCTTTACCCGCGGCAGCGACGAGAAGCTGGTCTCGCTGGTCAAGCAGATCGACGCCGCCGTGGCCAAGAACTCGGCAAGCCAATTGCGGGCCTTCGTCAACGTGATGGCCGACAACAAGGCCGCCGCCGAAGCGACCGCCAAGGGCTTCGCCTCGCAGAACCTGGCCAATGTCCCGGTCGTGATTCCGGTCGATTACCAGAACGGCCCGGGCAACTACTCGCTGAACCCGCAAGCCCAACTCACGATCATCATCGCCAACGATGGCAAGGTCGAAGTGAACCACGTGTTCGAGTCAGGACTGTCGTGTGAAAGCTGCATCGAGTCGGTGATGACCGACGTGAACAAGCTGGCGGCGAAGTAGGTTGCTGAGTAAAAGTTGCTAGTTGCTGGTTCCTAGTTGCTAGTTGAAGCCCGCGGCGCGTTGCGCCGCGGGCTTTTTTGTTGCCGGCGAGGCGATCGCTTCGGTTGGTTTGATCGTCTACGATAGTTGCAGCATCCAGCTTCGCACCGTCAGTTTGTCTTTTGCGCCGTTGTATTCGTTATGCCTCGCCCGTTGCCGCTGCCCGAGACTGACCCTGCGCCGATCTTCGAGTTGTTTCGCGGCAGCTATGGGACCGAGTTGCTGACCGCGGCGGTCCACGAGTTCAACGTCTTTGGCCGCTTGGCCGCCGGGCCCAAGTCGATGGCGGCGCTCGGCGATGAACTGCAACTGGCCGAGCGGCCAGCCGTGGTCCTGTTCTCCGCGCTGCGAGCGATGCGCTTGCTCGAAGAGTCCGGAGGAAAGCTCTCGCTCGCCCCGTTGGCCCGCGAACATCTGACGCCGGGCGGGGCGCTCGACATCTCGGGCTACATCGGACTGGCTGCCGACACGCCGGGCGTGCGCAGGATGATCGCTTGTTTGCGCAGCAACCGTCCGACCCAGGCCGCCGACGACAAGCCCGGCACCGCCTTCATCTATCGCAGCGGCGTCGACTCGGCCATGGAGCGCGAGGCGTCGGCACGAGCGCTGACGCTGGCCCTGGCCGGTCGGGCGCGGAACGTCGCGCCGGTCCTCGCGCGATCCTGGCCGCTGGACGGAGCCAAACACCTGCTCGACGTGGGCGGCGGAACCGGGCTGTACAGCATCGCCTGGCTCGAGCGGCACGCGACGCTGCGGGCCACGGTCTGGGACCGACCCGAGGTGCTGAAGGTCGCGGCCGAATTGGCCGCCGAGCAAGGGGTGCATGATCGGCTGCAGCTTGCGCCGGGCGACATGTTCGCCGACCCGGTCCCCGCGGGGGCCGACGTGGCGCTGCTGTGCAATGTGTTGCATGACTGGGACGTGGACGACTGCCGGCGGCTGATCGCCCGCGTGGCCGCGGCCTTGCCCGCGGGGGGCTGGCTATTGATCCACGATGTCTTATTGAACGATGCGCTCGACGGGCCGTTGCCGATCGCGCTCTATTCGGCGGCTTTGTTCAGCATTACCGAAGGGCGGGCGTACAGCGGCGGCGAATATCGGGCCTGGCTCATGGGAGCCGGCCTGCGCGTCGAAGCGACCGTGCCGACCCTGGCGCACGCTTCGCTCATTGCAGCCCGCAAGCCAACAGGGTAGGTATTGAAGAGATCACGCCAGGGCCTTAGGCCAATCGCACCACAGGAAGCGCATCATGACTGACGACCGCGACAACGCCGCGGGTGAAACTCCGATCGTGACCGTCCAGATGCACATCATGCGCGAGCAGCGTCGCTTTCCCGGCGCCTCGGGCGAGTTCTCGATGTTGCTGTCGGGCATCTCGCTGGCCACCAAGATGATCCAGGCCAAGGTCCGCCGCGCCGGCCTGTTGGACATCGTGGGTGACGCCGGCGGCGCGAACACCCACGGCGAGTCGCAACAGAAGCTCGATGTGTTTGCCAACGAGACGCTGATCCACGTGCTGGGGGGCCGTTCGAGCGTCGGCGTGCTGGCCTCGGAAGAAAACGAATGTCCGCTGGTCGTCGACCGGCACAACCCGAACGCCCACTATGCCGTGGTCTTCGACCCGCTGGACGGTTCGTCGAACATCGACGTCAACGTCAGCGTCGGCACCACATTCTCGATCCTCCGCTGTCCCACCTCGGGTCCGGTCGACACCGGCGAGTCGTGGGTGCTGCAGCCGGGCACGCAACAAGTGGCCGCCGGTTACGTCGTGTATGGCTCGTCAACGATCTTGGTCTATAGCGTTGGGCGGGGCGTGTTTGGCTTCACGCTCGATCCATCGATCGGCGCGTACATTCTCAGCCATGACAACATGCGGATGCCCGAGCAGGGGAAGTACTATTCGGTCAACGAGGCCTATCGCGACACGTTTCCGGCGGAGTATCAGGATATGATCGAACGGCTGCGCGGCGGCGCGCTGGGCAAGCGGTACGCCTCGCGGTACATCGGCTCGATGGTCAGCGATTTTCACCGCACGTTGCTCAAGGGGGGCATCTTCATGTACCCCCCCACGGCCGAGCACGCCTCGGGCAAGTTGCGGCTGTTGTACGAGGCGAACCCGATCGCGTACATCGCCGAGCAGGCCGGCGGCATCGCCACCGACGGCCGCCGCCGCGTGCTCGACATTGTGCCGACCAGCATTCACCAGCGGACGCCGCTAGTGGTCGGCGGGCGTGTCGAAATGGAAGAGTTCGCCCGCTGCTGCCGCGAAACGGCGGCTCATTCGTAACGATCGATCGTTCTTGCCACGTCATCAACCCTCGGTCATTGACCGGGGACTAAAGCCAGATGCAATCAGGGAAGTTGCTCCATGCTCAATCGCCAAGTCTTCCTGCATCCGCGCGATCAGTTGCTCGATTCGATCGAGCGAATCTACCAGTATCGGATGACGACCACCTCGGGCGGCAACTTGTCGCTGCACGATACGCGCGACGACATTTGGATCACCCCGGCCCGCGTCGACAAGGGGAGCCTGACGCGCGACGACATGGTCTGTCTGCGCCACGACGGCGCGGTCGAGGGGCGTCACCCGCCGTCGAGCGAGTTGCCCTTTCACCAGCAAATCTACGCGGCGCGGCCCGACCTGCGGGCGATCGTCCATGCTCACCCCGTGGCGCTGGTGGCGTTCAGCATCTGTCGGCTCGCGCCGAATACTTGTTTGTTGCATCAGGCCCGGCGGGTGTGCGGCGAGGTCGGCTTTGCGCCGTACGCGCTGCCGGGCAGCCAGCAACTGGGAAAGAACATCGCGGCGCAATTCGCCGCGGGACACAACTGTGTGATGCTCGAAAACCACGGCGTGGTCGTGGCCGGCCGCGACATGTCCGAGGCCTTTCAGCGCTTTGAGACGCTGGAGTTCACGGCCAAGACGATCATCAAGGCCACGGCGCTCGGCAAGTTGCGCTACCTGGACGACCAGCAATTGGCGTTGCCGCCGCAAGGGGCGCTGAAGCTGGCGGAGTTCTATCGCCCCATGCCGACCAGCGGCGAGAACGAACTGCGCCGCAATCTGCGCGACTTTGTCCGTCGTGGCTATCGCCAGCGGCTGTTCATCAGCACCGAGGGAACCTTCTCGGCTCGGGTCGACGCCGACAAGTTCCTAATTACTCCGTACCAGATCGATCGGGCGCGGATCGACATCGACGATTTGGTGCTGGTCTCGCACAGCCAGCGCGAGGCGGATCGTTGGCCCAGCCGGGCCACGCTGATTCACCAGGCGGTTTACGATCGCTATCCCGAGATTCAATCGATCGTCAACGGCTACCCGGTGAATGCCACGGCCTTCAGCGTGACGCCGACCCAGCTCGAGTCGCGAACCATCCCCGAGAGCTATCTGTTCCTGCGCGACGTGCAGCGGGTGCCGTTTGGCTTGCAGTTCAGCGCGCCCGAGCAGGTGGCGGCCGCGGTCTCGCCGACGCGGCCGATCGCGCTGCTGGAAAACGACGGCGTGCTGGTGCTGGGGCGGACGGTGCTCGATGCGTTCGACCGGTTGGAAGTGCTCGAGTCGACGGCCGAAGCGCTGGTCAACGGCCGCGCGCTCGGGCCGGTCACGCCAATGAACGAGGCTGTAATTGCCGAGCTGCTGGCGCACTTTTGTCCGAATGAATCGCACGAGTGATTCTCTTTCTTCGGAGTCGGCGACGTTAGTTCTCGGTGAACACCTGCATGAGTTACGCCGTTCGTGTTGTTGCGCTGTTGCTGTTGTGCTTCGCTGCGTCGCTACGCGCGGGCGAAGACTCGATGAGCTATCTGGACAACGGCAATGTCAAGATCGGCGTCGATCTGAAACTTGGCGGGGCGATCACCTACTTCTCGCCGGCGGGGCGCGACGAGAACGTCGTCAATAGCTACGACCTGGGACGCCAGATTCAGATGTCCCACTACTCGGGGCCGGTCCCGTTCACTATCGGCGACAAACGGCCGAAGCCCCACTGGGAACACATCGGTTGGAACCCGATCCAGACCGGCGACGACTTTGGGCATGGCTCCGAGATTCTGGCTCACGTCAACGACGGGCGGACGTTGTACGTAAAGTGTCGCCCCATGCAGTGGCCGCTGGACAATGTGCCCGGCGAGTGTGAGTACGAATGCTGGATCGAACTCAATGGCCGCGCGGCTCAGGTGCGCTGCCGGTTTATCAATCACCGTGCGGATAAGACGCAGTACCAGGCCCGGCTGCAAGAGCTGCCAGCGGTTTATACCAACGGGCCGTACTGGAAGCTGATGACCTACAACGGCCCACGCCCCTTCACCGGCGGCGCGCTGACCCAAATCGTCAAACCGGCCGGCGAACCGGGGCCGTGGACCCATTGGTACGCGACCGAGCGCTGGTCGGCGTTGGTGAACGATCGCGACTGGGGGTTGGGAATCTATAGCCCGGATTGTGTGTTCTATGGCGGCGGGTTTGCCGGCAAGCCAGGAAAAGGAGGGCCGAAGGACAATCCCACCGGGTACATGTCGCCCGTGCGCAGCGAGATCATCGACCACGACATTCGCTACGACTACCGCTACACTCTGCTGCTGGGCTCGCTCGACGAGATTCGGGCCTGGGTGGCGTCCCATGCCGCGTGGCTCGGGTTGCCGCGCTGGCATTTCACGCACGCGCGGCAAGGTTGGAACTGGATCAACGCCACGGACAACGCCTGGCAGGCCGCGCCGCCAAATCGCGAGCGGGGGCCGCTGGTGGTCAAGCTCGACCGAGACGACCCGCAGTTGATTTCACCGCCGACGTTCTGGCAGGCCGAAGCAGCCGGCACGCTGGTGATCGCTGCCGCCATCAAGACCAGTGACACACACGCTCAGGTGTTCTGGAGCACGCTGGCCGAGTCGGGGTTCAGCGAACAACGGCGGCTGGCGTTTCCCATCGTGGGCGACGGTAAACAGCGCGAGTATCGCGTGCTACTCGCCAACGCGCCGCGGTATCGCGGCGCGATCGTCCAGTTGCGCATCGATCCCTGCGCGCACGGCGGGAAAAACGACTGTATAGCTCTATACTCGATACACCTCGAAAAATGATCCACAAGCCCAGGGGTTTCACCCCCTGGGTTCCTCTGACCATGTGTACCGAACAACCTATTTGGCAGCACATCGTTCTCACCGCCTATGGTGCCTGGCTTTACGGCGATTTGCGTGGCTTTCGCACACGTCACCATCGTGAACATGTCGAGGGTGATTATAAGAATCCGCCACCGCCAGAGCAGTATGCAGAACGGGAACGTCGCAGCAAGCGCGAGATGATGCATCGCCCCGCATCGTTTCCGCCGCGCCTCCGCCCCGTGATCGGCGAAGCGCTGAGGGAACGGCTCGAACGAAATGGAGCGATGGTGATCTGCATTGCCGTTGCCAACCGGCACGTCCATCTCCTGGCAAAACTACCACGAACACAATCGCGAGCATGGACTGGCGCAGCAAAGATGCATGCCTGGCACCAAGCCAAAAAGCACGGGTGGAGCCGAAAGCTTTGGGGCATAAGAAGCAAGACGCTACGTATCAAGAACCGCGCTCATCAACTCGCCGCGTTCCGATACATTCTTGCGCATGCCGAAGAGGGAGCTTGGGTCTGGCGATGGACGAAGGGATATGAACCCAGGGGGTGAAACCCCTGGGCTTGAGGGGAGTACGTAACGTAGACGCAACACTCTAGATTCGCGCCAGCATCGATTCGTACAGCGCGACGTATTCGCGTGCGCTGCGGCCCCACGACCAGTCCTGGCGCATGCCGTTTTGCATCAGCTTGCTCCACTGCTCGGGGCGCCCGTACAGTTCGCACGCCCGGCCGAGCGTCGCGCTGAGCACCCGAGCGTCGTACTCGTCGAACGTGAACCCCGTGGCCGTGCCATCGGCCAGCGTCACGTCCGTGCAATCGGTCACCGTGTTGGCCAGACCGCCGGTCGCGTGAACCACCGGCACGGTGCCGTATTTCAAGCTATATAGCTGGTTGAGCCCGCACGGTTCGAACCGGCTGGGCATCAGAAAGATGTCCGAGCCGGCTTCAATGCGGTGGGCCATGGCGTCGGAGAACTTCAATTGCACGGCCAGCTTCTGGGGACAGCGGGCCGCCATCTCGGTCAGCAATTGATGGAACCGCGGCTCGCCGGTGCCCAGGAACACCCACTGGGCCGGGCTGCTGTGCATCCAGTCGGGCAGCACGTTGCTGATCAGGTCGAGCCCCTTCTGCTCGGCCAGTCGGCCAACAAAACCGATGAGCGGCACGCGCGGGTCAACCGGCAAGTTCAACTCTTGCTGCAGCCAGGCTTTGCACGCCGGCTTGCCACGCTCGACCGTCGTGGCGTCGTACATCTCGGGCAGTTGGCTGTCGATCGCCGGATTCCAGACGCCGTAGTCGACGCCGTTGATGATGCCCGACAGCACGTTCCGCCGCGCTTGCAGCACCCCTTCCAGGCCGCAACCGAAAGCCGGGGTTTGAATCTCCTCGGCGTAGCGCGGGCTGACGGTGTTCAGCGCGTCGGCGGACGTAAGGCCGGTCTTTAGCAAGTTGAGCTTGCCGTAGAACTCCATCTGGTGCCAGTTGAAGTATTTCCAGTCGAGCCCGGTGAGGGTCATGTCCCAGTGCCAGAACTGCCCCTGGTAAGCCATGTTGTGAATCGTCAACAGCGAGGCCACGCGCTCGAAGCCCGGCCGGCCGCGATGCTCGATCTTCAACAGCGCCGGCAGGAGTCCGGTCTGCCAATCGTTGGCGTGGATCACATCGACGGGCAGCTTCAACAGCCGGATCGCCTGGAAGACCGCCCGGCAGAAGAAGACGAACCGCTCGCAGTTGTCCTCGTAGTCGATGCCGCCGGCGCCGTACAGCTCGTCCCGGTCATAGTACTGATCCTGACGCACCAGATAGACCGGCACGTCGGTCCCGGGCAGTTGGCTGCGCAGCAACGTGCCCGCCACGGTCCGCGAGCCGAGTTGGACTTCGAAGTCGAGCCCCGTGGCTTCGATCGGCAAGCCGGCTTTGAGCGCTCGGCGATAGGCGGGCATGATCAGCGCGGCGCGATGTCCCAGCCGAGCCAACTCGGCGGGCAAGGTGCCAGCCACGTCGGCCAGACCGCCGGTCTTGGCGAAAGGAATCGCTTCGCTAGATGCCAACAGGATGTTCATGGCGCGCGTGCTCTGTGGGACGGGGCCCCGACACCGTTACTCATACCGTGCCGGCAGTCGCCGGACAACCGTTATAGACGGCCGAGTTTGCGCCGGCCGCGTCGAGCGTAAGATCGGCCAGCCTTGCGCCGTCATTCAATCTTTTGTTGGCCGGCGGCAAAATCGGAACTGGAGGATGCGAGAAGTGGCAAACCCGTTAGCGACATCGGGTAGCCCAGGTTGCTTGCCAACCTGGGCGGGCGAAGCCCGCAAGAGGTGGCGTGCATGGCGCTTCGCCAACAGGCGCTGACCGTCCCCCAGCGCCTCTTGTTGCCGCGCAACACCGGTTGCAAGCAACCGGTGCTACCCGCTGTGATATCGAGACTACGACTTCAAAAAGGCTTCAATCCGGTCGAAGCCGGCGCGCAGCGTTTCGAGATTCGTCGCGTACGACAGTCGCGCGTACCCTTCGGCGCCGAAGGCCGAGCCCATCACCGTGGCCACTCCTTGTTGCGCTAGGAGTTGCAGGCACCAGTCGCTCGAATTTTTGACCGGCGCGCCGGCGTAATCGCGTCCCAGGTGAGCCTGGATATTGATGAATGCGTAGAACGCGCCCCCCATTTCGGTCGCCTTCATGTTCGGCAGCGCGGCCAGCCGCGTGGTGACGTACTCGCGCCGCTCGGCGAAGTGCTTGAGCATTTCATCGACGCATTGCTGCGGGCCTTCCAGGGCGGCCAGCGCGGCATATTGGCTGACGCTCGACGGGTTCGACGTTTCCTGGCTTTGCAACCCGTCCATCGCCTTGGCCACGGCCGGCGGCGAGAGGGTCCAGCCAATGCGCCAGCCGGTCATGGCATAGGCCTTGCTTACGCCGTTGACGATCACGGTCCGTTCCTGCAGGCCCGGCCGCACGGTGGCAAAGCTGACGAACTTGTGTTGGCCGTAGACCAGCCGCTCGTAAATCTCGTCGCTGATCACCAGCAGATCGTGCTCGAGCACCACGTCGGCCAGCGCGCCCAACTCGTCGGGCGAGTACATGCTTCCCGTCGGGTTCGACGGCGAGCAGAGGAGCAAGACTTTCGCCTTGGGCGTGATCGCGGCCCGCAACTCGGCAGGTGTCAGCTTGAAGTGGTTCGCTTCGGTGGTCGAAACAATCACCGGCTTGCCACCGGTCAGCTTGACCAGTTCGGCATAGCTGACCCAATACGGCGCGGGAATGATCACCTCGTCGCCCGGATCGCACAGCGTGGTTAAAACATTGTGCAACGAGTGCTTGGCGCCGTTCGAGACAATGACCTGCGTGGCGGCGTAGTCGAGTCCGTGACGTTCTTTGTATTGCTTGGCCACGGCGGCGCGCAGCTCGTTGATCCCCGACGACGCAGTGTAGTGAGTGTGGCCCGCGGCCATGGCGCGCGTGGCAGCCTGGCAGATGTGGTCGGGGGTGTTGAAGTCAGGCTCGCCGACGCTGAAGTCGTACACCGTCTTGCCCGCCGCTTTCAATTCCCGCGCTTTGGCGGCCATGGCCAAGGTGGCCGACGGTTCCAAGGCTTGGACAATACGCGAGACGAGCGGACGCATAGACATTTCCTTTAACGGCGAACAACCGATGAATAGAACAGGCGACGAGCGGTAGCCACAGAACCCAACATTCTAAGTGGAAAATCCAGGCAACGCGAGCGGGGCGAAACGGCTCAGAGAAGACGCAAATTCTCGGGCAAAATCCCGCGGAGCAGTCGACCACGACGACACGACGTCGGAAAAGGCAAGAGGCTGGGGGGCAGCAAGGGGCGAAAAATGCCATGTCTTGGGATTAGCCGCACGACCACAGGTCCACGCGCCTCTTATTCAGCACTCACCAATCTTCGTTCATCCTTTCCTACGTCGTGTCCGTCGTGTCGTCGTGGTCGAATTCTTCTTCCTCTACAGGCCGGCCCCCCATAGTCCCAGCGGCGGTCGCGTGATATAGAACAGCAACCGAATTGCTCACGCACCATACCGCCGGGAGTCGACTGCCGTGTACGACCGCGCTGCTCTCAAACAATTGATCGCCGACAAGGCATTGAAGTTCGGGGACTTTACCCTCGCCTCGGGACGCAAAGCGACCTACTACCTCGACGGCAAACAAGTTACGCTCGACGCCGCCGGGGCGAAATTGATCGGCGAAGGCCTGCTCGAACTACTGCCGACCGAGCGGCCCCACGCCGTCGGCGGCATGTCGATCGGCGCCGACCCCATCGCCGCGGCCGTCCTCACCGTGGCCGGCGCGCGAGGCATTCCGCTGCGCGGCTTCATGGTCCGCAAAGAGCCCAAGGGGCACGGCCTGTTGCGCTATCTCGAAGGCCCGGTCGCGCCGGGCGAGACAGCCGTGATCGTCGAAGACGTGGTCACCACCGGCGGGTCGTCATTGCTGGCCATCGAGCGGGCCGAGGCGTTCGGGCTGAAAATCGTCGGCGTGCTGGCGATCATCGATCGCATGGAAGGGGGCGCCGAGGCGTTCCGCGCCAAGGGCTATCCGTTCCAAAGCCTGTTCTCGATCCGCGACTTCGGCATCGAACCGCCGCCAGTGTAAGAAAAGTTGCTAGCGGCTAGTTGCTGGTTGCTAGTGAGGGGCATCAAACCAATAGCGGTGCCCACCAATGTGCCGATTGCAGTTCCTAGCAACCAGGAACCAGCAACTCGCAACTTCCCCTCAATGCACCTTCATCATGTACCGCACGAACTCGTTGTCGAGCTGCGGTAACTCGGCCCCGAAGAATTGCTTGAAGTCTTGCAGCCGTTGCTCGGGCGTGTCGGCCACCAGCGGCGGCTTCTGCGACTCCATCTTCAAGTACTCGATGTACTGCTTGGGCTTTACCCGCGACAGGTAATAGTGCAGCGACCAGGCCTCGGCATAGGCGAGCTGCCCTTGCTTGGGGTCGCGAAAGCGCTTGTCGTCGGCGATCAGGGTTTGCAGGCTGTCGGGCGGCCGGCCGCGCAACGTCTCGCGAAACAGGTTGAGGCGGACGTGATTCACGCTGCCGATGGCGCTCCAGCCCTTTGAGCTTTTCAGGTCGGGCGTCTCGAAGAACACCGCCAATCCTTCGCTCAGCCACAAGGGCGCATCGCTATAGCGCGCTTGCAAGCCACAGTTGAATGCGATCTGGTGCGTCGCCTCGTGGATGATCGTGGCCACGGTTCGCTCGGCCTCGGGCAGCGACAACATCTCGTTGATCTGCGTCGAGGTCGTCCGCCGCGCGCCGGGGCGACGCAGCGCCTCGATGCCGGTCAGATCGTACATCGTCATCCGATTGGTCTGAAAGTTGTAATAGCCGATGATCGCGTCGGTGGCGTCCCCCAGCTCGGGCCGGGCGTGACTGGCGAAGGAAAGCTTGTCGGCAAAGACGATCGCCACCAGCGGGAACTCGGGCTTCTTCAGATCGACGCCCCGCTTGGTCCAGTAATTGGAGAACGCCCGATACAACTGCTCGAACAGCGCGCCGCACCACTGGGCATAGGCCTTGGACGTGTTGTGGCAAATCAGATAGTTCTGCGTCGAGTAGGTCTCGAATCCCTCGGGCAGCTCGGTCAGAAGCTGCTTGCCCAACTCGGCCGCGGTCAGGGAGACGAACGGCGTTTCATCCTTTTCGCGACGAACAATCTGAGTCGGCTCGATGACCCAGTCGCGGCCGTCGGCGCTCTGCATCAACAGGCTTCCTTCTGGCGTCTCGACCAGCACGCGGCCCGCCACGTCCTGCTCGCGACCGTCGACGGTGATGACCAGCCGCTCGATGGCGCGCGCCGGCATGGCGACGAACAGCCAGGCGACCGCTAGCGCCCCAATCAGGGAGAGCGGCGCCGATCGCCAGCAGCGAATTGCCCACAGCCACGACATGGTTGGTTCACGGGGTCTGGTGGTCGGCGACTCCGGGCCGACCAAGGGGGCGAGAGCATAGCGGAAAGGCCTGGGCAACTGCTAGAGAATCATGAGGACCACCGGGCGCTGACAGTGCTGGCACTCAACAAGCTATTAGCAATTAGCGATTAGAAAGGCGGCTAAATCAGATTTTTTGTCTAATCGCTAGCCGCTAATCGCTAACAGCTAATCCCTCCAACCCATCTTGGCCCAGGATCGGGTCGATTGCTATACTCCGCCCCCCGCCCGATCTCCTCGCACGCTTGTCCCGTCCGTTTCTCGAATTGTCATCCACCTCCTTGGCGCTGGTTTAGCCATGCTGTTCATGCGCTTGGGCCGCTCGCGGTCACTGGTCATTTTGTTGTTGTTGGCGTGTTGCGTCGGCTGTGCCGGCGATATGTTTTCGTCCAACAATAAGTGGGCCATGTTTGGCAGCAAGAAGAAGAAGCCCCCTGGGCCCGAGATCATCTCGCCGCGTGAGCGGATGCAGGCCATGACCGAACTGGCCAAGAAGGCCAACAAAATGTCCCCCGAAGAGCAACAGGCTGAATCGGTCAAGCTGGGCCAATTGATCCAGTCGGAGCAAGACCCCTGGATTCGCGCTCATATTGTTCACACACTGGCCTCGTTCGATTCGCCCGCCGCCACGGCGGTTATCACGGCAGCCGTACACGACGCCGACCGGGACGTGCGGTTGCGAGCTTGCGAAGCCTGGGGCAAGCGGGGCGGCCCCGACGGCGTGAAGATTCTGATGGAAATGACCGAGGACAGCGAACTCGACGTCCGCACCTGTGCCATCAAGAACCTGGGCACGTTGAAGGACAAGTCCGCCGTGCCGACGTTGGCGGCGATTCTCGATGATCGCGACCCGGCCCTGCAGTATCGCGCGGTCGTCGCCTTGCGCGAGATCAGCGGCAAGGACTTTGGCGACGACGTCGGCGCCTGGCGCAAGTACACCACGGGCAGCGGCGAAGAGCCTGCCCAGATTTCCGTCGGCGAGAAAATGAAACGCCGATTTTTCTAGTTTTGTAATTCAGTTTTGCCGGTGCGCGATCCCGCGCTCAGTGTTTTCCTGACGACTGTTCGTTTACCGTTCAGCTAATCAACTTTGAAGGGCGCATCGCCGATACAATCCTCAGTTCTCGCCCAGCGCTGCCAGCCCTGCTAGCGGCGCTGTCATCGACCTCGACTGTCCGCGTCCCTCCTGCCGACCATTCACCTCCGCCATGCCTGATCGCTTCCCTGACACCGCCCCTTTCGCTCGCCATCGCCGCACCTGGTCGTGCTCGGCGACGGTTCTTGCGATTGCGCTGAGCTCGTGGGCATCGGGCGTGCCAGCGCACGCGGCCGATCCGGCCGGGGTGTTTGATCTGGAGATTCAACTCGCCGCCGTTGCAGCCGACGAGAATCAGGACGCGACTGGACCTTCGCTCAGTAGCCCGACGTTGGCCAACCCGACAAGCCGCACTTCGCGCGCGACGACGGCGCCGACCGGTGCCGCGACCCACGAAGACTTCGCTCGCGCCAAGCCCGGCACACCCGACTTGCCCAAGCTAGCCGCGCGCCCCAGTAAGCCGAAGTTCGACACACTGCTGCCGGAAAACGGCCCGGCAACGAAGCACGAACCCTCGGGCGATACCAAAACCGGGGCCTCGACGACTTACCAGCCGACGCCCGCAGTCGTAACCGAACCAAAGGAAGCAACTCCCGAACCGGCGACGACCAAGCCGGCCGGCGAGCCCGCCCTGCTGCCCGGCGCTAACCGTTCGACGACGACCAAGCCGCTTGAACCGGCCACACCCCCCAAGTCAGAACCGACCGGCGATGTGCCCCTGGCCAAACAGCCCGGCCCGATGAAAGCCGCCGACCCCAAGCAGCCGGAGTCGAAGTCACCCGACGCCAAGTCCACCGAAACCAAGCGCGCCGAGACGAAGCCACCTCAAACCAAGCCCGAGGGGTCCGCCACGCCTCGCACCGCCTCGCGCAGCGGCACCGGCAGTTCCCAGGCGCCACTCGACGAGCCGCGCCGGCTCCCCAGCACGGAATCGACGCCGACGGCCGACTGGTCCCCCGAAATGGAACGCCTGCGGCAGCGAATGGGGCGCGTTCTGGAATACTACAAGCCCAAGCGCTTGAACACCCGCGATCACAACTCGTGGGAGATGATGCACGCGATCATCGCCTATGGGACCAAGTCCGAAGTCTCGCAAGCTGGCCCCACCGGCGCGCCGCTGAACACGATCGGCTACCTGTGCTACAACCATCCGGCCAAGAACCAGCGCTTGTTCCAACTGGACCGAGGGAACATCGCCGCCAAGATCGGCGTGGGCGTTCAGGGGCATCCAGCCCAGTTCCTGGCCATCGTGGCCCAGTCGCGTCTGCCGGCCAGCTATCCGATGCTGGTCGAGGGGAAAGAGCTCAAGATCAGCGATCTGATTGAAAGCGAGAAGCGCTCCTGCCAGACGGGGACCGAACTGACGTTCACGCTGATTTCGATGTCGTATTACCTCGACACCGACGAAGAGTGGGAGAACGACGCCGGCCAGAAGTGGTCGATCTCGAAACTGATCCAGGAAGAAATCAAGTCGCCGATCCGCGGGGCGGCCTGCGGCGGGTCGCACCGGCTCACCGGGCTGGCCTATGCCCTGCGAAAGCGCGAAATCGAAGGCCGCCCCATCGATGGCCAGTTCGCCCGAGCCCAAAAATACCTGAACGATTACCACAACTACACCTTCAGCCTGCAGAACACGGACGGCTCGTTCAGCACCGAATGGTTCGTGCGTCGCGGCAACCGCGACGACCTGGACCGCCGCGTCCAGACAACCGGCCACATGCTCGAATGGCTGGTCTTCTCGCTACCCGAGAATCAACTGGACGATCGCCGCGTCATTTCGGCGGTGAATTACCTGACCAATCTGTTGTACGGCAATCGCGAGCGAGAATGGGAAATCGGCCCCAAGGGTCACGCCCTGCACGCCTTGGCCATCTACGACCAACGCCGTTTCCACCACACGGCGATCAAGCCTGCGCCCGAAGACCTGGCCAAACCAACCGTGGAGCCCAGGCCGTTAAACAAGGCCGCGCCCGACGACGAAACCGACCAGCCGTCGGCCACGACCGCCGATCGGCGCTCGGCCCCCAGCGAGTCCTCGGCCAGCCGCCGTAGCACGCCATCCCCGGCCGGAGACAACTCCCCCGCCAAGCTTCCCGAAGCAGGCGACAACGCTCCGGCGGCCAAGCCGCTCGACAAGAAGCTTTCGGACGGCGATGCTCCGGGCAGCAATGCTCCGGCCAAGCCGGGCAGCGCCGCGAAGCCCGACGCGAGCACGTTGAGCGTGCCGCGCCCCGTGACCATCACGCCCGCGCCCGGTTATCCCAGCCGCGCCTCGTCGCCGTCGCGCTCCTCGCAGCGCCGCCGCTAGAACATTTTTCGCTTCCTCGCGGTGTTGGCGCATATTTACCAAGCTGGTGGCTTTGCCACTGCTCTTGGCGGCGGAGCCGCCGGCTGGGGACCAGTCATCAAACGCCAAGCCAGATTCCGTCATTCCCGCGGCGGGAATCTCGATTGCCCCCGCTGGCCAAAGACCGTACATTTGCCCACGACAGTTTGTCGTTGGTCGTCCCCCTCGACTCGTCTTTCGAGTCGACTCCGCGAGGATCGCGCGTGCGTTTCAGCGAGCAAGTCGAAACCCTGTACGAGGCCACCGTGAAGCTGGCCGAGACCCTCGGCACTGACGCCGTGCTGGTCATGGGAGACGGCTCGCTCGAATGGAAGCACCTTCGCGAACATTCCGGCAAGCAAAAAGTAATCGTGGCGGTCGAGAACGAAGACCACGTCGCCGCGGCAGTCGAGAACGGCTTGCTGGCCGTGTTGCTAGATGCGTCCGAAGGGGCGGTCTACGACAAGCTTTCGCAGGCCCTGTTGAAAGCCATCGCCGACGAGATGCTCGCGCCGGGTTCCTCGGTCGTGGCTCTGTACGGCGGCTTCGAGGCGGGTGAGCTCGACTCGATCAGCGTGATCGACCTGGGGGACCACCTGGGCCGACTGACGGTGCGCGATCTGCGCCAGCTCGAAACCCGGGTGCCGCTCGACACTCTGCAGACGGTGGTGAACCTGGCCCTGGAAATCGGTCGCGAAGGCCGCGAAGGAAAGCCAGTCGGCACGCTGTTCGTGGTCGGCGACACGGTGCGGGTCCGCAAGATGAGCCGCTCGGCCAGTTTCGATGCGGTGAAAGGCTATAGCCGCAAAGAGCGAAATCTGAAGTCGGCCCGTGTGCGCGAAGGCATCAAGGAAATCGCGCAGATGGACGGCGCGATTATCATTGCGCCGGATGGCACCGTCGAGGCGGCCGCGCAGTATCTCGACGCCTCGGCCGCCGAGGTGACCCTGTCCAAGGGCCTGGGCGCGCGTCACTGGGCCGCCGCCGCGATCACCCGGGCCACCAAGGCCGTGGCCGTGGCCGTCAGCGAATCGAGCGGCACGGTTCGCATCTTCCAGAACGGCGAAGTGGTCCTTCGCATCGAACCGTTCCGCCGCCCCATGAAGTGGAAAGGCGGCGACGGCGAACAGCCAACGGGGGATTGAGGAGGCGATTAGCGATTAGCCGTTAGCGATTAGCAAGAAAGTGCCTTTCTCTTTGTCCGGTCTAATCGCTAATTGCTAACCGCTAGTCGCTCTGCAAGCAACTGACAACGGACCACTGACAACTGACTCCTTACCGCCTTTCCGCCGGGCGCTGCATCACCAGATTGACGTCGAAGCGGGCGTTGGGCTGCGCCTGGCGCACGACCGAGACCGGCACGATTCGCAGTTCGCTCCGCACGGTCCCCTGTGACGGAACCTGGTACAGATACACGTTCGGGTCCGGCCCGATCATGCGCTGGAATTGGTACTGCGAGGCCAGCCAATCGACCAACGGCCGCGCGTCGCCCGTGGTCCCCTGGAACATGATCCGCTCGACCTGTTGATTCTGGTTGAAGTAATAGGTCAGCGAGCCCGCCAGGTCCGCCGCGTTGGTCCCGGTCACCAGCGGCACGCGATAGCCCGAGTGGTGTACATCGGCCAGCGACGTCGAAACGCGCGACCAGTTGCCCAACACCCAGGCCGGCGACACGTCGAATCGCAAGACAGACCAGATCGGCTGGACTTCGAGCTTCGATGGCTGATTCGGAGGCGCGACGTTCGAGGCCGCGCCGCCCGGCGGGGCCGCCACTTGCCAATCGTGCGTCGTGGACCCCGCCGCGCCGGCCACTTGCGGCACCGGTTCATTCGATGGATGGCCAAACTTGTCGTAGAGGCTGTCGCGCAGCGAGTCGCTGCTCGACATCAGCACCGGCAACCCCGCCGCGCCGCCGACGGTGGCCAACATGAACGCGCGCTTCAACATGCTTTTGCTTCCCGCGCTCGAAGTTTCTGTCGCTGTTGAATCCATAGTTTTCCTTACTCTCTTTCATCGACCACATCGCTTCCCGGGGTTGCCGTCGCGGAACGCCCCTCCCCCTGGCACAAACACCGGGTAAGATCGGTGCAACCGGCGGCGCACGAACGGCCCGCACAGCTTGCCAAGCCGGCGGTTAACGCTTTCCCAACCTGCACGTTCCGAACCACAACTGCCGTGAACACACCCGAGGCGATCGACGACCTGCGCTGGCTCATCGGCGATGAAGGACGCGCCTGGCTGACCCGCATGGACCCGGCGGCCGAAGCGACCCCGGCGCTGGTGGTGGCGCTACGGCGCGATTTGTCGGCCGGGCGCGTGCGGCTGCTGCTCGATCAAGTCGCCCTGCGCCGCCGGGCCGCCGACAAGTTCTCGCATCCCGAGCAGATGTTCTTCGCCGCTCGTGCCCTGGAACAGGCGACCGACGAGTGGATCGCTGTGTACAAGTCGGCGCGTTTCACGGCCGGCCCAGTGTACGACCTGTGCTGCGGCATCGGGGGCGATCTGCGAGCCCTGGCCGAGCGTGGCACGGCGACGGCCGTTGACCGAGACGAAGCCTTGACAATCCTAGCCGCTGCAAACGCCCCGACGACGCGCATGATAGTTGATGATGTGAATATGCTGCTGACGACGCTCGGTGCGCTCGAACCCGAAGCGGCCTGGCACATCGATCCCGACCGGCGCGCGCAAGGTCGGCGCGTAACCGCCGCGGCACATTACGAGCCAGCTCCCGAGTTCATCGACCGGCTGTTGCAACGCGCGCCGCGCGGCGCGGTCAAACTAGCGCCGGCGGCGCGCTGGCCCGCGGCTTGGAACGACCAGGCGGAGTTCGAGTGGATCAGCCGCGGCGGTGAATGTCGGCAACTGGTCGCCTGGTTCGGCGGGCTAAGCGGCACGCCGGGCCTGCGACGCGCGACGATCATTGCGCGCCGCGGGGGGCTGGTGAACTCGCTGATCGGCGCGCCTGACTTGCCGCCGTTGGCCCACGAGCTAGGCGCATTCGTCCACGAGCCCGACGCGGCGGTGTTGGCGGCCGGGCTGACCAACGTGCTGTGCGAACGCCTCGCGCTAACGGCCGTGACGCCCGGCGGGGGCTATCTGACCGGCGCGGCGCGTGTTGACGACCCGGCCCTCGACACGTTCGAGGTGCTGGAACAGTTGCCGTTCGATCAGAAGCGCCTGAAACAAGCCCTCCGCGCCGGCAACTACGACGCGCGCGAAATCAAAAAACGGGACGTTGACATCGAGCCCGAGAAGCTCCGCCAACAATTGCGTGGCACGGGCGGCGAACCAGTCACGGTGATCCTGGCCAACTGGCAGGGACAGACCGTGGCGCTGATCACCCGCCGCTGCCGTCACGAAGCCGCCGGAGCCTAGGACTTCGACGATTCGTCGCCGTTGTCCTTCAGACCCAAACGGGCCAGCCAGCGGCCGCGGGGTTGCTTTTTGGCCGTCGCGTCCGAGTTGGTGTTGACGACGACTTCCTTTTCCATCGTCGAGCGCTGCTCGTCCAGATCGCGGCGCTGTTGATCGAGTTGGACCTTGGTGCGAGCCAGTTGCGCTCGTTCACGCGAAAGTTCCATCTCGCCCACGCGCAGCTTCTCTTGCAACTCGTTCTGCAACTGCAAGGCCCGTTCACGTTCCTGTTGCACCACCGGATCGGATGATTCGCCAAGCAACTCGTCGGTGGTCGGAGCTTTCACGGCCGCCGAGGTCTGTTCGTCGAGTCGGCGTTGCAACTCGGCGATCATACGATCCTTCTCGGCGATCACGTCGTCGGTGATGCCGATGGCCCCTTCGATTGTCAGGCGTTCATCCTCGCCGTCGACTTCCTCGGGCAGCGGCGCTTCAAACGAGGGCACTTCACCCCCCGATTCCAGGGCCGCGATCATCTGCCGCTTTTGCGCTTCCCAGTCAAGCTTGGCCGATTTGTCTTCCTTGGCCGGCTTCTCATCGCGGCGTGAATCCACTTGGGCCTGAGCAATCGCGGAGTGTTGCTCGTCGCGCTCGGAAACCTTGCGGGCCGCGCTGTCACGCGTTTCGCGCAGCAAGGCGTCGATCCGCGACAGGTCGGGGGCTTCGCTACGTGGCCGAGGCTCGACGCTGCGCGGCTCGCGCGTTCCGTCCTCGACGGCCAGGTGTTCCAAGTGTTCGAGGACGGTGGCCCGCAACTGGTCGATCTTGGCCCGCTGGGCATCGGCAAATTCGCGCAGTCGGCGGCGCTCGGCTGCAATGGTCCGCGCCATCTGGGCGCTCCATTGCAGCGAAGTCGGATCGATCGGTGTGTGGGGAGTGTCGGTGTCCATGCCCGAACCACGCGCGCAGTGTCGCAAGAGTGGACCAACACTTGATCTACGTCACGCCCGACCCCCAGGCAAATGCCCTCACACCGGCGGTATCGATTGTGCCGGATAGTCTCGGCGTGGCGGCGATTTGCGTAGGTCAGGCTTTAGCCTGACGATGTTGTGCGCCGCCCAGTATGGTGGCCACATCCATGTCAGGCCAAGGCCTGACCTACAACTGTCGCCTCGGATGGCCTGGCCGCTGGCGGCCTGGTCGCGCCAGCGACAAGAAGAACTATGTGGCATCGCCAGGCAACTGAGCCGTCGCTTTTTCTTGTTGCTGCGCAACCGCGGCCGACGAGCGGCCGGGCCACCCTGGCTTAACCAACCTGCCGAGGCCGCTATTTCGTCAGCACCTGAGGGTTCACCGCGTTCTCGGGCGTCCGGCCGTGGAGCCGGTCGACGATCTGCCGGGCCACACGCGCCCGCAGGTTTTCGAGCGATTCGAGCGACACGAAAGCCGCGTGCGGCGTGACGATCACCCGGGGATCGTTGAACGGCGGCTGCGACAGATCGCAAGGTTCCTTTTGCTGGACATCAAGGGCCGCGCCGGCGAGTTGCCCCTTGTCCAAGGCGACGGCCAGCGCCGCCTCGTCCACCACGGCGCCGCGAGCCGTGTTAATCAAATACGCCGACGGCTTCATCCGCGCGAACTGCGCGGCCCCCAACAGGTGCTTCGTCTGCGGCGTGGCGGGGATGTGGAGCGAGACGTAATCGCTTCGTGCTAGCAACTCGTCGAGCGAGCAGAACTCGACGCCCGGCATCGGGTCGCGAGCGCTGCGGCGGTGGGCGATGATCTTCATGCCCAGCCCCTGCGCCTTTTTGGCCAGACAGCGGGCGATGTTGCCAAAGCCCACGAGGCCCAGCGTTTGTCCTTCGATCCGCCGCAGCGGCGGCCCGGCCTGCAGTTGATACGCGCCGGCCTTGGTCTGGGCGTGGTAGAACGCCACCTTGCGGGCCTGGGCCAGCAGCAGGGCCAGCGCATGCTCGGCCACTTCGATCAAGCAATAGTCGGGCACGTTGGTCACCGGAATGCCATGCGCCGTGCAATGCTCGACGTCGATGTTGTCGAGCCCGATTCCCAACCGCGAGACGATCCGACACTTGCCTGAGGCGGCGATCACCGGCGCGGGCACCTTGACCCAGTTGGTCATGATGGCGTCGACCTGATGCTTGCCGGCCAGCTTGGCCAGCGAGTCGGCGTCGGTCTTTTCGGCCACGATCAACTCGACATCGCCGACCGACAAGATCGACCGCTCGATGTTCAAATCGGGCCAGGCGTAATCGGTGAGCAGCACATGAAAACGGGGCATGGTGAATCTCGGTGGCAAATGGCGGGCCGCGTGAAATGAATTGGTATGGTAACCGTCGATCAGGAGATCACCAAGCCGGCGACTACGTCGCCGTTTCCTGGCGGCAGAGCCGCCGGCTTGGGACATCTATGTGACTGACACTGGCCCGTCGGCGGTGCCGGTCACGCGGAGGAACAACTGCTCCAGCGTCTCGGCCTCGGCGCTCAGGTAATCGATCACCGCGCCGCGCGCCTGGGCGATTTGAAAAAATCGGGCCGTGTGCCAGTCGGCCGGCACTGCGGCGGTCAATCGATTGGCCGTGACGAGTTCGGTCACGCCGCCGGGCGTTTCCGCGTTCCCATGGCGCGCCGTACGATCGGCAATCACCGTGACTTCGGCCCCCGCCTCTTGCAGCCCAGCGACGAGCCCTTGGCAGTCGCCGCGCCAGCCAAGCACGTAGCGATGTTGCGTGGCGTGCCCCAACGAGCGCATGGGCCCGGCATGAATCGCCTGGCCCCGGTGCAATACGACGATCTGGTCGCACAGGCGTTCGACGTCGCTGAGCAAGTGCGTACACAGGATCACGCTCTTGCCGGTCTCGCGAATCAGATCGGTCAGCAATTCGAGCATGGCGGCCCGGCCCGCCGGGTCGAGCCCGTTGGTCGGCTCGTCCAAGAGCAACAAGCGCGGATCGTGGACCAGCGCCGCCGCCAGTTTGAGCCGCTGCAAGTTGCCGGTCGAATACTCTTCCAGCCGCCGGTAGCGCAGTTCGCCCAGGCCGACGTAGTTGAGCACCTCGTGGGCCCGCCGCCGAGCGTCGCCGTGGGGCATGCCGTACAGATCGCCCGACAAGGTGACGAACTCAGCCCCGCGCAACAGCGGAACCGTGGCGTGGGCTTCGCTCATATAGCCGACCTGGCCGCGCAGCTCGAGCGATTGGCGCGAGGGATCGGCGTCGAGAACCCGGATCGTGCCCGCGTCGGGCGGGATCAACCCAAGCAGCACCTTGAGCAGGGTGCTCTTGCCGGCGCCGTTATTACCCACCAGTCCGATGATGCCTGGCTCGAGCGTGAACGAGACGTCGTTCAGGGCCAGGGTGCTGCCGTAACGGCGCGTGACATGCGAGAGTTCAACCAGCGGCATGTCGCGTATCTTCGGCCACCGCCGGCCGCGGGTCAATGACCGGGGGCGCTCGACCTTCCCATTCGCCAGCCGTTATTTCTCTTTGGCCAGCAGCTCTTCGACCAGCTTGGCCAACAGTGCCGGGTTGTCGGCCTTTTTCAGGTGCTCGATCCGCGAAGCCGGCACCTTCAGCTTCTCGAGCGCGCCGACGATCCGTTCCCAGACCTTGGCCCGCGACTTCCCCTCGGCCAGGTACAATTCGCCGACCAGTTCCTGCAACCGCTGCATCGACACGGCGTCGATGTTCTTGTAGTAGTTGCGGATGATGCTTTCTTGATATTTCGAGCGTTCGGCCATGGGAAAAAAGTTGCTAGTTGCTGGTTGCGAGTTGCTAGAAGGTCAGTTGTCTGTGGTCCGTTGTCAGTGGTAGCAATGCGCTAGTGGCGCTGTCCTTTACAACGGACCACGGACTACTGACAACGGACGGCCGATAGTTTAATCGGCTCTGGCCCAGGTGCCTATCCAGTCGATTGCCAGCTAGCAGAATTGTCAGTTGTCCGTTGCCTAAGACAACTCGCCTCACGCTAAAGTCCGCAGCGTGCTTGCTACAACGGACCACGGACCAACTACGCCATCACTCGGCCGAGGAAGCGGCAGCCGATGAGAAAGAGCGGCCCCTCGTTCGATTCGGCCGGCCGGCTGTGAGCGACGGCGGCCGTCAGATGGATCGACTGCGAGCTGGTGGCCAGGGCCACGACCAGCCGGTCGAAGTCGGGCAATTCGGCGAGATAGAACGAGAACCCGCCGGTCGACAAATCCTGGCACTGTACCGGTCGGAAGTCTTCGCGCTTGGGGAGCACCCCCTGACGATACGGCGCGATCAGCTGCACCGTCGGATAGCTCTGGCGCAGCCGGTTGCGACGCTCGTCACCCTTGGCTTGGTGCGTCAGCTCGTAGACCATCGAAAACAACTGCGCGTCGGGCACCGTGGTTGCGGTCATCGTCAGATCCAGTCGTCGGTTCAGGCAGGCGTTGCGTGGGCGCAGGAAATAACGCCCCTAACTTCCGTACCTTATACCCGGGCCGTTGGCAACCAGATCGGCGTCGAAATGCGAGGGAAGAGAACCGCCCGGCGGGCCGCAATTCACGGCCGGTATCGAGGGGCGGGTGACTATGCTACAACAGCCGGCGCGTTATACGGCCGGTAACGATTGTGCCGGCCAACGTGAATCAGGGGTGGCCCAGCCGCTCGCCGGCTGGGTTGCGCAGCAACAAGAAGAACATTGCGGTCAGACCGTCGGGCCACATACAAAACACCTCTCGTCGCGCGAGCACAGAGCTTTCTTGTCGCTAGCGCGACCCGGCCGCAAGCGGCCAGGCCACCCGAGGGCTTGTGACTCGTAGGGTACGCACCCCGTGCGTACCGAAGCGGCTAGCGACACAGGAACAGGTACGCACGGGGTGCGTACCCTACGTTGTAACCACCGTCTGAATTGACTATGCGACTAGGAATCTACGGCGGGTCGTTCGATCCGGTTCACTACGGGCATCTGCTCTTGGCCGAAAGCTGCCGCGAGGCGCTCGGGCTCGAGCAGCTCTGGTTCGTGCCAGCCGCTGTCTCGCCGCACAAAACCCATTGCGCCGCCACGCCGGCCGAAGCGCGGTACGAAATGCTGCAACTCGCGCTCTCCGGACACGCCTCGTTTCGCGCCAGCCGGCTGGAGATCGATCGCGGCGGCGTCAGCTATACGGTCGATACCCTGCGCGAGGTCCGCGCGGCGCAAGCGGACGTCGAGTTATACGTGCTGGCCGGGGCCGACACCTGGCGCGACTTGCCGACCTGGCGCGAGCCGCAGGAGATTTGCCGACTGGCGTCGCTGGTGGCCGTGGGTCGGCCAGGGAGCGACGGCATCGCGGCTAACACTTTGGCCGCGGCGCTAAGCTTGTCGGCCAGCGAGGTCCGGCTGCTCAACGTCACCATGCCCCAGATCGAACTCAGCAGCACCGACCTGCGCGAGCGCGTGGCCGCCGGCCGGAGCATTTGCTACCGCACCCCGCGCGCGGTCGAGCAGTACATCGCAACCCACGGGCTGTACCGGGCGGGGGATTAGCCACGGAGGCACAGTGACACGGAGTTCAGCACGGAGGAAAATTAAGGGGGAAGTGATGAGTGCGGAATGATGAGTGATGAATGAGGGAAAAGACGAGCGGTGATTTCTCGTATGTTACGCTGGCAAAAACGCTTGGCGGTTTAGCCGCAGGGCCATAGGCCCGCGCGCTCTGCCTCAACATTCATCACTCATCATTCCGCAATCATCACTCTGAATTGCCACTCGTTGTCACCCACGTTGCGGCCCCAGCGAATCACCAGCGGCTCGCCTATTTCGGCGGGCCCGACTCGTCTTCCATCCCTTCGATGTACCGGCGCAGGCGTTCCACCTCGTCAGACACGTGATGCAGGCGGAGCATGTTCTGCACCCGCTTGGTCAGTTCGAGCTTGTTGACCGGCTTGCTCAGAAAGTCGTCGGTTCCGGCGTTGACGGCCCGCTCGATGTCGCCGATCTCGTTCAACGCCGTGACCATCAAGATCATAATCTTCCGCGTCTTGGGATCATCCTTGAGCTTCTTACAGACCTCGAAGCCTGACAGCTTGGGCATCATGATGTCCAGCAAGATCAGGTCGGGCTGAAACGAAGCGACCTTGTCGAGCGTATCGCGGCCGTCGACGGCGATGCCGATTTCGCATTCGACGTCGGCCAGGAAGACTTCCAGCAGTTCGACATTGGTCGGATTGTCGTCCGCGATCAATATCCGGCTTTTGCGCGGCGACTTGGCGGCGGCAGGAGCGGCGGTCGGTCGGGCCATGACGCGTCGTCTTTCGGTGTCTTGAATATCGGTGTCTTGAATATCGATGTCTTGAATATCGATGTCTTGAATCGTGGCAATCATCAGCAAGCGGCTCGCGGCAGCGCCGCGCGCCCTACCTTCTCGGCGCTCGTCATCACAACGCGACGGCTATTTTACTTCCAGCATTCGTTCCAGGGCCGTCAGCGCCCAATGGGCGGTGTCGTCGTCGACCCGGATGATGTTCACCGGCGTACCGGCCGCCAGATTCTCTAGCGCCCAGCACAAATGGGCCAGATCAATCCGGTACATCGTGGCGCACATACAGACCACCGGCGACAAAAAGTGAATTTCCTGCTCGGGGTGTTCCTGCTTAAGCCGGTTCACCAGGTGCAGTTCCGTGCCGATCGCCCACTTGGTCCCCGGCGGGGCCGTTTCGACCTCGCGGATGATCTTGCCCGTCGAGCCGAATACGTCGGCCTTGGCCACCACCTCGCGCGTACACTCGGGATGGACCAGAATCTTGATCCCCGGCACCCGGGCCCGGAACTGGTCGACATGTTCCGGACGGAACATCGCGTGGACGCTGCAATGCCCTTGCCACAGCAGCACCCGGCTTTGCGCGATCGCTTCGGCCGAGTTGCCCCCCAGGCTGTCGGCATGTGGATTCCAGACCGGCATCTCGCTGATTGGAATACCCATCGCCAGCGACGTGTTCCGCCCCAGGTGCTGGTCCGGGAAGAACAACACCCGTTTGCGGCGCGCGAATGCCCACTTGAGCACCGCCGTGGCATTGCTCGACGTGCAGACAATGCCGCCGTGCCGACCGCAAAAGGCTTTCAGGCTGGCAGCCGAGTTGATATACGTGACCGGGGTGATTTCGCTGGCGTCGATCACTTCGCCCAGCTCGGCCCAGCAGCTTTCCACCTGGTCGATCATGGCCATGTCGGCCATCGAGCAGCCGGCCGCCATGTCGGGCAGCACGACGGTCACCCGCTCGCCGCCGCGCTGGGCCAGGCGCTCGGGGCGGTTGGCCAGAACGTCAGCCGTCTCGGCCATGAAGTGGACGCCACAAAACGCGATGGCACGGCACTCGGTGCTGGCAGCGGCCATCTGGCTGAGCTGATAGCTATCGCCGCGCAGGTCCGCGTGCGCAATCACCTCGTCCTGCTGGTAATGGTGCCCCAGAACCAGCAGCCGCTTGCCCAGGCGCCGCCGAACGGCCTGAATGCGTTCGGCCAGGGTGGCGTTGTCGAGCGATTTGTAGGGGGCCAACTCGTGCTCAGGGCTCGAGGTGATCGGCAGGGTAATGCTCATCGCGTGATAGCTGACGTAAGGTCGGTTGGGGCAAGATTCGCCTGCACGGTCTTAGTTGAAGCACGGTGCTAGCTGAAAACTGGCCTAGGCGTTGGCCGCGAATCAGTCAATTATATCGGGCCAACCGGTCCGGCTCCACTGGGGCACAAACTGATCCCAGAGCGCCGTTAATCGGTGGCAAGTAAGCGGATAAGACCAACCACGACGACACAATGAAGTAAAAAGGCAATTTGAACCGCAAAGGCGCAAAGCCCGCCAAGGAAGCCCAAGAAATTTGAATCGCAGAGGACACTGAATAGCGCCGAAAGAATACCCAAGAAGTCACTTCTGCGCACTCTATGATTCAAAATGTCTGTGTTGTTTTCTTTGCGCCCTTTGCGTCTTTGCGGTTCAACAAGTTTGCTTGCCCCTTTAGTTCACTCCTGATTCAGTAACGCCTAGAAATAGCACTTCATGTCGCAACTGACTGCGCAACATGCCGAAGCGATTACCACGGCTTGCCGCGAGGCAAGCGGCGAGATCGCTGCCGGCCTGTCGCGCACCTTTGAACAGCCGTTTGAAGTGTCGGTCGGCGAGTTGGCACCCTTACAACTCGAAGCGCTGCCGACCGGTTGCCAATGGCCCGGCTTGCTCGTCACCGGAGAAGTCGGGGCGCAGGGGGTGGCGCTGCTACTGAGCGAAGCGACGGGCTTGTTGCCCGGCTGGTACGCTGAGCCTGACGTAACTGGCCGCAGCAAGCTCGACACGTTGGCGCAAGAGCTGACGATGCTCACCCTGCCCAGCGACGTGATGGCCGATCGGCCCACGGCGCGGCGCGTGGCGCGATTGGACGAAGCGCTGGCAGCGGGCCAGCCTGCGGCTGACGCACAAGTGCTTAGCTTGAATCTGACGGCCGACGGCAAGTCGACGTCACTCTATCTGGTGTGGCCGCTGGCCAATGTCGACGCGATGTATCCGGTGGCTGCGCCCCAGCCTACAGCCCCGGCTGCCGGCACGGTGGGGGCCAACGTGGCAGCCGCGCCCGCCGCAATCGACTACAGCGATCTGAACCAGGTGCCGCCGTACACTAAGAATCTGCTTCGCATCCGCTTGCCGGTGCAAGTGACCCTGGCGTCGAAGCGGCAGCCGATCAGCCGGATTCTCGACCTTGGCCCCGGCGTGATCATTCAGTTCAGCAAGTCGTGCGAAGAAATGCTGGCGCTCGAAGTAGCCGGCCAGCCGATCGCCGAAGGGGAACCGGTCAAAGTCGGCGACAAGTTCGGCCTCCGCATCACCAGCGTCACAGTGCCGAAAGAGCACTTCAAGGCGATTGGGAAGAAGAGGACGGAGTAGCGATTAGCCACTAGCAATTAGCGATTAGATAGGAGACCCTTCCTCTGGCAAATTGCTAACCGCTAATCGCTCTGCCAACCAAACATTCTCCCCTCGCGGCGCGTCATGCTTTTGGCCTCACTCTCTTTTCTCATTCCCCTCCGTGTCGTACTCCGTGCCTCAGTGCCTCCGTGGCTAGTATTTCCCTCGCACCGGCCCGGCTGGCTAAAGTGACCCTGAATCGCTAGGCTCAGTGCAACTTCTCTGTTCGGGAACTTGCACCACCGTGGCCAGCGAAACTTCCGAGACCCCCTCTGCCAGCCGATACGTCGTCGGCATCGACCTGGGCACGACCAACAGCGCGCTGGCCTACGTCGACACACAGTCGTCGTCGACGGACGTGCGCGATTTTCCGATCGCGCAGCTAGTCGCGCCCGGCACCGTCGAAACCCGGGACACGCTCCCCTCGTTTCATTATGAACCGGCGACGGGCGAGTTGCCGCCGCACGCCCTCAAGCTTCCTTGGGGTGAGCCCGAGGCCGGCTACGCGGTCGGCATTTGGGCTCGCGAGCACGGGGGCGAAGTCCCCAGCCGGCTCGTCCAGTCGGCCAAATCGTGGCTCTGTCACTCGGGGGTCGATCGGCTGGCCGAGCTATTGCCCTGGCACGCCGCCCCCGATGCCACGCGACTGTCGCCGGTCGAGGCGAGCGCCCGATACTTGGCTCACTTGCGCGGTGCCTGGAACCAGGCCCATGCGGACGCGCCGCTGGAACAACAAGACGTTGTTCTGACCTTGCCGGCGTCGTTCGACGAAGTGGCTCGCGAACTGACCGTCAAGGCGGCGGCCCGAGCGGGCTTGCCGCGCGTGGTGCTGATCGAAGAGCCGCAGGCCGCGTTCTACGCCTGGCTGGCCACCCAAGGAGACCAGTGGCAGCCGGTCGTCGAAGCGGGGCAGAAGATTCTGATCTGTGATATCGGCGGCGGCACGAGCGACTTTACCCTTCTACGGGTACGACGCCAGTCGGACGGCAAGCTGCAATTTCACCGCGTGGCCGTCGGCGAGCATTTACTGTTGGGCGGCGACAACCTCGACTTGGCGCTTGCCCATCACATCGAGCGCCGGCTTGGTGGCGATGGCAAGCTGGAACCGCGAGCGTGGGGCATGCTGGTGCAAGCCTCGCGCCGGGCCAAGGAAACGCTCCTGTCGGCCGGGGCGCCCGAGACGCTGACCGTCAACATTCGCAGCGGCGGCTCGCGGCTGATCGGCGGCTCGCGACAAGTCGAGCTCACCTGCGACGAGGTCGAGCAACTGATCTTCGAGGGCTTCTTGCCTCAGGTCGAGTTGAATGCCCAGCCGGTCGCGCGCCGCTCGGGCTTTCAAGAGTTCGGGTTGCCCTACGCGCCCGATGCCGCCATGACTCGATACTTGGCGGCCTTCTTGAGCGCCCATCGCCACGCCGGCGATGGGCCGGGCGCAACGGCCACCGACGTCGATCCCGCGCGCCCGGCGATCGTGCTGTTCAATGGCGGGTTCTTCGCCTCGCCGGCGTTACAGCGGCGGTTGCTCGATGTGCTAGGCAGTTGGTTCAACAGGCCCGGGCAGCCACACTGGGAACCGGCGGTCCTCGAAAACCGGCGGCTCGATCTGGCGGTGGCGCGCGGGGCCGCTTACTACGGGCTGGTCCGTCGCGGCGTCGGCGTGCGAATTGCCGCCGGCCTGGCGCGCAGCTACTACATCGGGCTGGCCGACGCCGCGGGGCGCCAGTCGGCCATGTGCGTCGCCCCCGCCGGCGTCGAGGAAGGACAAACAGTCGAACTGGCCGCGCAGCGCTTCCGGCTGGTCACTGGCGCGCCGGTCGAGTTCCCCCTGTTCGTATCGAGCACACGGCTCACCGATTCTCCTGGTGTGTTGTGCGAGATCGATCCCTTGCAAATGACTCCCTTGCCACCGATTCGTACGGTATTGCAGGCGGACAAGTCGCGTGGCGCGGCGGCCGGCGCGATCGAAGTCACTTTGGAATCGCAACTGACCGAGATCGGCACGCTCGAGCTTTGGTGTCGCGAGGTCGACGGTCCGCGGCGGTGGCGACTGCAATTCGACGTCCGCGCGGCCACGCAAACCGATCGTACCGGACACACCGGCGCGGGCGAGCAACAAGGACTGGTCGAACAATCGGCCATCGACACGTGCCACGCGATCGTCGCGCGCACCTTCGGCGGCGAGGCAAGCACGACCGGCGAGACGATTCCGCCCGAAAGCGTGGTGAAGCGCCTGGCCGAGGCACTCGACATGTCGCGGGCCGACTGGCCGCCGTCGCTGTTGCGCGCGCTGTGGAGCCTGGTGTTCGACGGCGAAGCCGGTCGACGCCGCGGCGCGCAGCACGAATCGCGCTGGCTGCACTTGCTGGGCTTCGCACTGCGGCCGGGCTATGGCATGGCCCTGGACGATTGGCGCGTCGGGCGGACGTACAAGTTGCTGCAACAGAAGCTCGCGTTCCCCAGCGCGCAAGGACGGGCCGAGTGGTGGATCCTCTGGCGCCGCCTGGCCGGCGGTCTGCTGGCCGGGCAACAGCGCGCCTTGGCCGAACCGGTGGTGGCCGAGTTGCGCGCCGCGGTTCGAGCGCGACAGCGCGGCCGGTCGATCGATTATCGCCCCGCGCCGCACGAAGGGGCCGAATGTTGGCGGGCGCTCGGCAGCTTTGAACTGCTGGACGCCGGCTGGAAGGAAGAACTCGGCGAGATCGCACTGCAACTGGCCAAGCATGAAAAGCAACCGGTGCTGCGCCAAGCGCAGGTCTGGGCCCTCGGCCGGCTGGGGGCGCGGCAACCGGTCTATGGCCCGCTGAATTGCACCCTTGCGCCCGACGTGGTCGAGCGATGGATCGGGGCGCTCGTTGACCTGCGCAGCCCGCCTGACTCGCTACCGCTGGCGTTGATGCAACTGGCCCGCAAGACCGATGACCGCTATCGCGACGTGTCGCCCAGCGCTCGAGACCGAGCGGCTAATGCACTGACCGAACTGAACGCGCCGGCCCACTTCATCGAGCTCGTGCGGCACGGCGGCCAATTGGCCGAAGCGGAACAAGGGCTGGTGTTCGGCGAAGCGCTTCCTCACGGGTTGCAGTTGGTAGGCGGGTGATTTTTTGTCAGTGGTCAGTGGTCCGTAGTCAGTTGTTGAAATACGCGAGTGGCGCGTCTCTTACAACTGACAACGGACCACGGACAACTGACCAACCGCGAGAGCTTCAATCACCCTCAGCGTGACCCCCCAGCCGCTTATACTCCCCTGCCAACCAGCGCGACAGATCACTCTTGTACCAGCGCGAGAGCCAGCTTTCGCTCGGCCCGCCGGGCAGGTTGGTGAACGCCTCGTCGGCCCCCAGGTCGGTGACAAAGTGATACGACGGCGCGAACGTCGTCTCGCGCCGGCCGGCCCTGAGCAAGTGCCCCTGGAACGGCGTGGCGTGACAGCCGCGCATGGGCAGATCGCTGGTGTGAAAGCCGAGCGCGCGCCCCACGAACTGGCTTTCAAAGTAACGATTCGTGATGCGGAAGGCGTTGGTCACGCCCCAGGCCTGGTCCGGCTCCACCTCAAGCGCCTCGGCCGCGCGGTGAATCAGCTCGCCTTTGTCGCGACCTTCCCACCAGAGGGAACGCTCCTGCTTGAGCATCCGGTCAATGTTCGTCACCACCATCATCGAAAAGCCAACGCGACTGATCAGATAGACCATCCGCCGCCAACCCAGCCCGCCGGTGCGCTCGGTGTCTTGCCCAAAGACCTCCACCAGCACGTTGCGGTACAGTCGCGCGAACAGGGTCGCTTCGAGACTTTCCGGGTCATATTGATAGTCCCAGGCGGCCAATCGATTGCGAGCTTCCCCCTCGGGCAAGTGGGGCAGGAAGACCGCCATCAGATCGCGGGCCTGGACGCTGAGCACGTCGTATTGCAGCGCTTGCATATCGGCCAACGTCGCTTGGGGCAGCTCCTTCAGCCGCTCGTCGATCCGCCGCTTGCGGTAATCGGTCAACGCCTGGGTGACCAGCGCAAAGTCGCCGGGGCAAGGGTTCTCGTTGGCCGTGGCCACGAACCCGGCGGGCGGGTCATAATCGCTGGGCAAATATTCGACCGGCAGCCAGCCCTGCCAATGGTTCGCTTCGTCCCAAGCGGCAATCGGCAGCACGCCAATCACGTGCTTCGGCCGGCGCGGAACCCAGCCGTTGGCTTGCCGGCCGATGTGCCCCTCGCCGTCGGCAAAGACCCACATCAGGCTTGGTTGCGGGCAGGTGCGAACCGCCATCATCGCGTCATGGACTTTGCGGCACTCGGTCAACCGCAGCCAGGTGGCCATTGACTCGCCCACCCCTTCCGAGGCGCCGGTCCAAGCCGTGCTCAGGTACAACCCCGGCTGTTCATGGCGCAGATCGACTTCGAGCGTCCCCTGCGGGCTTTCGAAGACGTCGACTTCGACCGGTGGGCCTTCCTTGCGGGCAATGATTTCGCGCCGGACGGTGAAGTCGCGCCACTCGCTGCCGCGCCGGTATTGCCAAATGCCATCCTGACGGCGGCAATCCTCGACAAAATAGTCGGAGGTGTCGGCCTTGAAGTACGTGACGCCCCAGGCCAACTCGGGATTGCGCCCCACCGCAAATAACGGGCAACCGGGCAGCGTGGCCCCCATCAGGTATTCATCGCCCCAGCGCAGGACCGCTTCGTACCAGATGGCTGGCAGACGGTTGACTTCCAAGTGCGGGTCCGACGCCAACAGCGCGTGTCCCGACGCGCTGCGCGACGGCGCCACGGCCCAGGCGTTGCTGCCAATCAGGCGCGGCAAGTCGGTAATCAGTTCGAGCGACGAGTTTGACAGCCGGCTTCCCAAGCGAATCTGCCGCAGCATGTCGAAGTCGGCGTGGTCCAACACCGGCGCGAACATCTCGGTCAGCAAATCGCGCCGCACGCCGACTTGAATCAGCTCGGCCAACAAGCGCTCGTTCTGTTGCTGGCTGACGACCAGACCGTTGTAGTTCAGCAAGTTGCCGACCAGCAGAATCGCTTGCTGGTCCCAGGGGCTGGGCTGGAACCCCGTGGCCCACATCGGCAGCGAGCGACCGGCCTGCTTCATGCCGTCGTTTACCCCTTCGCAGTAAGCGGTCATCTGGGCAAAGGCCAGGTCGTCGAGCCGGCGGACTTCTTGCTCCAGGTTCAGGTACAACCCGGCGCGGCGAAAGAAGGTATCGGTCTCGACCAGTTCGGGCGAGTCGGCGATCAACTCGGCGCCGCGCCCTTGGGCGATGGTGCGGGCGAAGAGCATCTGGGTCGGCCGGTCAAAGGCGTGCAGATAGCCCAGGCCGTACAGCGCCGACTGAAACGAGTCGGCGGTGATGTGCGGGACGCCCGCCTCGTCACGAGCCGCGGTGACTCGCCGTCGCGCGAACTTGAGGGTGAGCGGCTTCATGGTGCGGACCAATAGCGAGCGTCACGCGCGGAGCGCTGAGACCAAGCCGGCGACTCGGTCGCCGGTGACGCGGGCGGCAGAGCCGCCGGCTTGGTAAAACGAACCGTGGCGGCCAGATGGCATTACTTGCGTCAGTCAGGATGGACCGACGCAACGGCCGAGCAGCGGTGGGACAGCTTACTTGCGATGGCGGATGCGAGCCCGCATGCGGCGCTTCTTGCGACCTACCTTACGACGTCCCTTGCCGGTTTGCTTAACTCCCACAATCTTCTCCTCGGATGACGAACGATGTACGGAATGGCTGGCGCCCGCGCCGCGCGAGCCGCCAAGAGCCCGAGCATTGTAAAAGCCGAGTGATTGAGTCGTCAACCTGAGGTGCCGGGCACAGGAAGTGGCACGCTACAGATTGACAATGTCTCGACAGGCCACGCCCCTCACCGAGCGAGCGCTAGCCCTTCTCCCCTTGGGAGAAGGTGGCCGATAGGCCGGATGAGGGTCAATGTCGATCGGCTGCAGCGCGTCGCATCGGGCCGCGTGGACCCTCATCCGTCGGCTGCGCCGCCACCTTCTCCCCCGGGGAGAAGGGCTGCAAGCCATCTCGCACGCGATTGCGTCCTTGGCGCGATGCCGAGGCGCTACACAAACAACGCCGCTTCGGCCATCAGGCCGGGGCCGAAGCCCAGCGCCACGCACGGGCGCGGGGCGTTCCGCTGGCGCAAGCGATCCAGAATGAACAGCACGGTCGCCGACGACATGTTGCCGAACTCGCTCAACACCTCGCGCGACGTGCCGGTCGCCTCGGCATTCAACGCCAGACTCTCTTCGACCGCGGTTAAGATGCGCGGCCCGCCCGGGTGAACCGCCCACGAACCGATGTCGTCGAGCCCAAACCCGTGGCTGTCGAGCCAGGCGCTCATCCAGGGGCGCAAATGCTGGCCGATCAGGTCGGGGATTTTCGGCGACAAGACCATTTCAAAGCCGTGGTCGCCGATCTGCCAATTCATCGCGTCGGTCGATTCCGGGACCAGGCACGAACCGCACCCTTTCACGCGCCAGGGGGCGTCGCTCTGCGGCGCGGCGCCCAGCACCATCGCGGCGGCGCCGTCGGCAAAAATGGCGTTGCCGACGCAGCGCGATGGATCCCAGACAAAGCTGTAGTGCAAGCTGCACAACTCGACCGAGCAGAGCAGCACGCGGGCCGCCGGGTGGGCCGCCACAAGTCCTTGCGCCACGCGCAGCCCGTTGATCGAGCCGTGGCAACCCATGAACCCGACTTGCACGCGTTCGGTAGTTCGCTTCAGACCCAGTTGATCGATCAGGGCAATGTCAAAACCCGGCGCGGTGAAACCGGTGCAGGTCACGGTGATGACGTGGGTGATCGCCTCGGGGGCAACCTGGGCGGCTTCGAGAGCGCGCTGGCCGGCCGAGACCGCCAGTTCGTTCACGCCGCCGGCGTACATGGCCATCCGCTCGGCCGTGGTCGGCCCCAGATTCGGGGCGTCTTTCACCTGGGTCGGCGTGTTCGACCAGTCGAGCGCCCGCGTGTGGGGGACCACCGTGTGGCGGTTCTTCACGCCGGCGCGGCGATACAAGACTTTGAGCGCGGTGCGATTCTCGGGATCAGGACAGCAGACCTTTTCGGCCAACTCGGCAGCTTCGACCTGGCTCATCGTGTACGGCGGGTGCGCGGTGCCGATGCCCAGGATCTGAGTGCCAGCAAAGGGGGACGATTTCATCAGTGCTCTCAAGAAAAAACTTGTTTCCAGTAAACGAACCCGGGCCCCGCCCAGCGCTGCGGCTCAAGTTGCGTGAACGGTCGCGTCGGCGTGGGCCACGGCGACCGCTCGAAGTTATTAGTTGGCGTGCGCGGCTAACCTGCCGATCGATCGCCCGGCGGCGTCCCAACCAGGCGGTCGCAAACCGGCCACTGGCGTGTCGCCCGGGCGTGGCGCAGACCGGCGCGACGGACCAGCCGCTCCAGGTTGTTGACAATCGCCAACCGCGGCGCGGCGGCGGCCATCCGGCCGAGCAGCTCGACTGCCCGTCGGTCGTCCAAATGGTGCAAGAGCAGCGACGCCATCACTCGGAACTCAGCAAAGTTGGTTCCACGGCGGGGGACGAGTCCATGACCCGACGTCGCGGTCGAAAGAAGCGGCCGCAGGGGCCCAACAACAGGGCCGGCAGCACCACCAGGTCTCCGGCCAAAGCCAGCCAGAGCAAAATCAACATCATCACGGCGAATCGGCTGGTGGGCAAAAACGAACTGAGCGCAAAAACCAACACGCCGAAACCGCAGACAATCGTACTCTGAGTCATGGCCCCTGAACACTGACGAAACGCCAACTCGACCGATTTCGACGAAGAAAAACCCCGCTGCAGCCCCCGCTGGTAGAAGGTCAGGTAATGCAAGGTGCCGTCAATGGCCATGCCCAACGCCACGCTAGCGGTCATCACCGAGCCAATGTCCATCGGAAACGCCCACCAGCCCAGGAACCCGAACATCAGCACCATCGGGAACACATTGGGGATCATCGAGACCAAGCCGGCTAGAATGCCGCGCTCGACCAGCATCATCACCACCGTGATCGTGCCGAACGCGGTGAGAAAGCTGCTGAACAGATCGTTGAGCAAGGCGCGCTGCACCTCATGCACCAACGGCATCACGCCCGTGTAGCTGGCCGACAGCCCTTGCGCGCCGGCTTTCCGTCGCTCGGCCAGGGCCGGCTCGACCACGGCATGAACTTCGTCCAGAAAATTGCCGTAGTCCAGGTTCTTGAGCGCGCTGACCCGCGCCGTGATCCGCCAGGTTTCCCCTTCATCGCCACGATGCAAGTAGCGGAGTTTGAACAACTCGTCGACGTGCCGTTCGATCGCGCGGCGCATGACCGTGCGACGGGCGACTTGCTGGGCCCCGCCCGACGTGGACAGCTCGGGCAGGAACGTCACCGCCGACATTGTCCCGCCCACCTCAGGCATCTTCTGCAATTGCTCGGTCAGGCCGCGCACCAGTTCGGCCCGGTCCAGAATATTCAACTGGCACGACGGGTCGAAACGGACCAGCATCTCGATCGGCACCAGGGGACCGATGTGCCGTTCGAGCCATTCGTAGTCGGTCAACACGCGATGCTTTGCGCCGAACAAGGTCTGAATTCGCACCGAGGTGACGATGTTCGGCACGCCAATCGTGGCCGCCACCATTAAGATCACCGACACCACCGTGATCGGGTTGGCCCACTGCTGCACGTGCCGATCGAGCGTCGGATGCGCCAGCGGCGGGTGAATGGCGTGAGGCGGTGCGTCGTGATGATCGATCAACGGCGTGATGTGGTTGGCCGATTCCTTGGCGCGCGACTCGGCCAGCGACGGCCAAATTTCAAACGCGCCAGGCAGCACCGCCAACAGCAACACAAACGTCAGCGACACGCCGAACGCGGCATACAAGCCGAACTGGCGAACCGGCAGCACGTCGCTGACCAGCAGCGACGCCATGCCCATTGCCGTCGTGCCGGCCGACAGCGCGCAGGGCAGCCAGCCGAGCGCGATCGCCCGCCGCGCCAGGTTATCGCGCCCACCGTGCTCGCGCGCGTCGTACAGGTAATTGACCAGGTGGATGCCCCCCGACACGCCGAGCACCAAGACCAGCGGCGGCATCACGATCAGCACGGCGTTCAACTTGTCGCCACAGAAGTGAATCAACGCCAGCGTGGCGAGCACGCAGTAGAGCGCGGTGCTGAACACCAGCAACTCGACCCGCAGCGAGCGCAAACACCACCAGCCGAGGGCCAGGATGATCAGCGCCGCCGGAATGGCGTAGTGCTCGAGCGATTGCTGGCTGGCCCGGTCGACGTTCACGCCATCGATGATCGGACCGGCCAGGTGCTGCTTGTCGCGCGGCACGCCACAATCATGCTCGAGCGTGCGCTGAATCAGCTCGACCGCTTCGGCTCGGTGATAGAGGCCGTTGTTGCTGAAGACGACAACCGCGCAACTTTTCAGCAAATCGGAACCTACCAGGGATCCACGCAACCGGCGCAGCACTTCAGCCCGCGGCAGCTTTAACGGCTCGCCGGTCAACTTGGCCAAGGTCCGGTTGCCGGCCAGAATTCGTTCGAACCAGGGTTCGGCCTCCTGGGGGTGGGCTTCGGGAGCGGCTTCCAGCTTGGCCACGAATGTTTCCAAGCGCGGATCGTCGACCGTACAGCCCTGCCACGCCACGATCGCCACGTCGCCACTCTCGAACGCCAAGCGGAACTGCTCGTATTGCCCGCGTGCCGGAAATGACAGGGGCATCCAATCGGCCGGCGAGTTCACCGCGTGTTGCGTAGCCTGCCAGGCCGCGGGCCCCAGCACCGGCAGCGCCAGGACCAATAGCACAAGCGTCACTCGGCAAATGCGGCTGGAAGACGTAGAGGCCATCAAAGCGATCGCTTGGAAAAGGAGTCGAGCTGAGCGATGCAAGGCAGTGTGTCGAACGCGCGAAGATCGCTCTATACACCGTCATTCCCGCCTGCGCGGGAATGACGGAATATACACGTTTGTCCCTCGGCCATAAACCGGCAGAATGAGCCACCGCGCCCAGTTGATTGCCTTCGGAGAGCGAGGAAGAAAGTTTCCGAGCAACAATGACTGGGGGGCACGCCCCAAGGCTTGCGCGTTATGCAAGACACATCACGCCGCGTGGGGCGTGACGGCGGTGTCCATCCCTTCGCCGAAGTAATACTTGCGGGCTTCAGGATGCTTGAGCACTTCGTCCGGCCGACCGTGGCACAAGACCTTGCCAGCCCGGATGACGTAGCTGCGGTCGGTGATTTGCAGCGTCTCGCGCACCTGGTGATCGGTAATCAGGATCGAGATGCCCGAGCTGCGCAGATTGCGAATAACGGTCTGGATGTTCGAGATCGTCACCGGGTCAATGCCGGTGAACGGCTCGTCGAGCAAGATCAACTTGGGGTTCGAGACCAGGCAGCGAGCGATCTCCAGCCGGCGGCGCTCGCCACCCGACAAACTCATGGCCAGCGATTTGCGCAGCCGGGTGATGTCGAACCGTTCGAGCAGCTCGTCGCAGCGGCGGCGGCATTCGGCCCGATCGGCCCCCAACATTTCCAGCATGCCGATCAGGTTTTTCTCGACCGTCAGCTTGCGGAACACGCTCGATTCTTGCGCCAGGTAGCCCATGCCCCCGTCGCGGGCGCGGCGATACATGGGCCAGCGCGTCACGTCGATGCCGCCCAAGATCACCTTGCCGGCGTCGGGTTCGACCATGCCGCACGCCATGCGAAAACTCGTTGTCTTGCCGGCGCCGTTGGGGCCGAGCAACCCGACGATTTCACCAGGCTCGACCGAGAAGGCAACGCCATCGACGACTCGGCGGCGTTTGTAGATTTTGACCAATCCGTGGACTTCAAGCATGCGATCCCTCGCGGAGCGAGGGAAGTTGCTGGTTGCTGGTTGCTGGTTGCTAGTAGAGGAGAAATGCCTCTCCTTCTAGCAACTAGCAACCAGCAACTCGCAACTCCCTCAATGCACAAACCTCATCTGTTTCACGTTCGGGGTGAACGGAAAGTAAATCGACGTGCCGGGAATGTAATCGAGCGCGTGCGGCCAATAGACGAACATCGCCTTGCCCACGTACAGCTCGCGGCGAACATAGTACTCGGGCTCCCCCTTAACGTCGGGGACCAGCCACATCCGGCCGTCGGAACTCTTGGGACTGTTGTCCCCCAAGGACAAGTAATCTTGCTCGGCCAGCGGGAAGTCGAGTTCCTCGATCGCGCCGCGGCCATTGTGGTCAAGCCGCGAGTGCTTGGTGTAGCAGAGGTCGCGCATCAGCCGTAGATGTCGCAACTCGGCCGCCAACCCACGCACGGCGACGGCGGCCGGTCGGCGATCACGATCGGTCGGCCCGCTCCAGGCCAACTCGTAGGCCGAGCCTTTGATTTCAATCGGCTTGGTGTCGATCCACAATAGCAATTGCGCGTCGACATTGGCCAGCATGATCCGATAGACGCCCGGCCCGCGGATGTTCGTCTGAACCGTGGGCTTCCAATCGGGGAGCGCGTCGCACGAGAGGGTCGCCTTGCCCGAGGGAATCTCGAACTGGCACTGCAAGGCGCGGCCCCCTTTGATCAGCTCGATTGTCGCGGTTCCCGTGCCCGACTTGATCGTCAATTCGCATTCGAGGGCCAAGTCGCCAACCCAGCGTTCACCGTAGTAGGGGCCAATCGAGCCTGGATCGGCGTCATAGGCGCAAAAATCGTACACCGGCGAGGGCTTCAGCTCGGCAAACTGGTCCTTGTAGTGGGCGCGCACGTCGTCCCGCAATTGCTTGCGCAGTTGCTCGCCCGCCACGCGATCGCCTGCGGCCACTTCTTGCTGGGCAATGCGCGTCGTAAGCTTTTCGTAGGCGTCGCGCAAGATCGGCCACATTCGGTCGTGGCCATCGCGATCTCCCTCGGTCGCCAGATGCGAGTAACGCAGCATCGTGGTCTCGGTCGCTTTGCCCGTGGTGGTGAACGTCCGCCCATCGGCCGACGTTTCCCACGAGCCAGCCGCCAGCGGCCCCTCGGGCAGCCAGCGCACCGGCGCACCCAGCGAGGCGTACTGATTCAGGCAGTGATCGTTGTCGAACACCGGTTGCAGCATGGCCACGACCTTGTCGGGCGGCTTGCGCTCGATCTGGAACGATTTGCCGTTGTCGCGCGAGGTATAAATGTCGCCGTGGCTGATCCGCAAGATTTCATTCGGCATGCCGACGACGCGCTTGATGAAGTTGATCCGCGCGCGATTCGGATACTTGAACACCGCCACGTCCCAGCGATCCAAGTCGCCGAGCATGTAGGGAAACTTCGAGACGGTGATCCGGTCCCCTTTGTAAGTGGGAGCGCAAAACTGCTCATCGAACGGTGAAGTAACCCGCGGAGGCCGCGGGAGGTTGTTCGGGGCGCCGCATTTCGGGCAACTGTAAACCGTCTCGGCGTCGGCCCCGGGAAAGACCTCGACCGTGTAATGCGCGTCCTTGTTCTGGCAGAGAATATCCTCGACCAGGAACGTAATCGGGAATCGGCAGTTCGGGCAGAAGCACTTCCGCATCGGGCCGTTCGCTTCTTCCGAAACTCCCACCTGAAACCCGAACTGGCACTGCGGGCAGGTCACTTCTTTGTGCATACCCAGCAGCGTGGGGGCCATTGACCCGGTCGGAATCACGAACGCCTCGACCAGGAATGTTCGCACCAGGAACGCCAGGATGATGGCGACGGCCAGGGTTTCGATCAGCTCGCGCACGCCGTCCTGGTTGTGGACCGGGGGCGCTTCGGGCTGGGTTGCGGTGGCGGCTTTATCTTTCGTCATAACCGCGAATATAGCGAATCCGCGAAATGGCCGGAACTTGAAAACGACGCCCCCACACGTCTCGCGACTCGAAGCCGCAAACCCAACTCGGGCAACCGATTATCGTGCTAGCGTAAACCGCCGGACCAAAGTCCCCATAACGGCTGTCGAACGAGAAGGGGCTGTTGTCCCCCAGCACGAAGTATTCGTCCACGTCCAGGTCGTAGGGCTCGTGAACGCCGGCCGCCGTCTCGGCGTAAGGGCCGTTCTCCAACTCGGGGGGGACGGTGTAATAGACATCGCGCCACATTTGCATGCCTGACACGCTCAGCTCCAAGCCATCGGCCGCCAGCGAGATTGACCGCCCCGGTAGCATGCCACCCCCGCGGCGAAAGAACGGGTACTCGACCGCAATCGCCCCGTCGATGTCGACCAGCCACTGTTGATCGACCAGCGAGACCGCCAACTGGTGCGGCCGTCCATCATTAAGCCGTTCGATCGGCCGGCTGGGAATTTCGATCTCGCCGCGCCGCGCCGCGGTTGTGCCGTCGTCGGCAATCGCCAGATCGAACTGATTTGAACCGTCGGTACTATGGATCAGCAACCGGCCATTGCCGCGCGCTTGAATCGTACACGTCAACAACACGTCGCCGACCAGGTGCGGCTCGCGCTCGTGCTCTGTCTGGTTATAGGCCAGCCGATCGTCGACCGGAACGCTGACCCTGGCCGCCGCCGGCAGACGCGAAGGCCGGGCGTGATGATACGTCAGCCAGTCGGGCTGACTCGGGGCGGCGTACTTCGCTTTCGACGCCGCAAACTCCCACCGCGCGTCACGGCGCGCCCAACAAGTGGCTTCTTGCTCGGGACGCCAGCGCAGCGACGTGGCCGGCTCGTCGGCCGGGCGTCGCGCGTCGTCGTACAGCAAGATCGCCATTGCCCGCTGCTGGGCTAGCGACTTGCGCTCGCGCTGGCCGTCGATGAACACGTCGCCGTCTTCAATGGCCACGCTCTCGCCCGGCAAGCCGACGATTCGTTTCAGCGCCAGTTGCTCGGCGCGCCGCGGCATGGCCAGCGCGACCATCCGCCAACGCTCCAGCTCGCGCCGCTCGATGCCGATCCGCTTGACAACCAGCAAATCCCCCACGGAAACCCGCAGGTCTTTATACTCGGCGTCGCGCAAACAGTTGAAGCACCACAACCGCTCGCCGACCGGGGGCGGCGCGTCGGCGTCGATGGCTGAGGCGAGTCCACAACTCGGGCAAGTATAATTGACGTGGCGCCCCAGCACGGCCGGGGCCATCGAACCAGTCGTCACCCGGCACGGCATCGCCAGCCACACGTTCGCCGCCAGGCAGGCGATCAGCGTCAGCACGAGCCCTTCAAGCGTGCGCCGCGGATGGGTCATTCGTCGGCCGCTTCCCGCAATTGCAGAATGTGTGTCGTGCTCAACCCCGGCATCAGCGGCACGGTGACCACTTGTCCGCCGCGCGATTTCACGAACTCGGCCCCGACGATCTCGCCGGCGTGATAGTCGGCCCCTTTGACCAGACAGTCGGGCTCAAGCTGGCGAATCAACGACTCGGGCGTCAGCTCGTTGAACACAACCACGATGTCAACACACGCCAAACCAGCCAACAGCGCGGCTCGATGCTCCACGAGCAGCACGGGACGGCCGGGGCCTTTGTTGCGCGTGACCGAGTCGTCGCTGTTCAAGCCGACGACCAGCAGGTCGCCATGCTGCCGCGCCCGTTCCAGACAGGCCAGGTGGCCAGCGTGCAGGATGTCGAAGCAACCGTTGGTGAACACCACGCGCTGACCGGCGCGGCGAGCGTCGCGCACGCGGTGGCGGGCGGCCTCGCGGTCAAGGACTTTCAGGCTGCGCCCGCTCCACGCGGTTTCAAGCTCCGCGCCGCGGACGATGTACGTGCCCGGCCGGCTGACGGCGATGCCCGCCGCGACAGTCGCCAGCCGGCACGCCGTGGCGATCTCCCATCCGGCGGCCAAGGCGGCGGCCAGCGTGGCCACCACCGTGTCGCCGGCGCCCGACACGTCGGCCACCGGGCGGACGTGCGCGGCGAAATGATGAACTTCCTGGCGCGAGACCAGCGTCATCCCCTCGGCCGCGCGCGTGACCAGCACGTAGTCAAAGAAGAACTGCCGGCACAAGTCGCGGGCCGCCTCGACGATTTCCGTTTCGCCAGCCAGGGGCCGGCCGACGGCTCGTTCGAGTTCCGCCAAGTTGGGTGTGATGAACGTCGCGCCACCGTACAGGCTGAAGTCGCGTTTCTTGGGATCAACCAGACAGAGAATCCCCTGCTCGCGGCACTGGTCGATGACGGCCCGCAGAACTTCTCGCGGCAAGGTTCCTTTTTCGTAATCCGCCAAAAGCACGATGTCGTGCTGCGACACCCGGCCGACCATCTCGCCCAGAGCTTCGATCGCCGATAGCTCCAATGCTTCGCGCACGCCGTCCTGATCGAGCCGGACCAATTGATGCCAGGCGTCGGCCAGCACCCGGGTCTTGCAGACGGTGGGCGAGTCGTGACAGACGTGCAAATGGGCATCGATCGGGCCATGCCCCACCAAGGTATCGCGCAGCAGATCGGCCTCGGGATCGTTCCCCACCACGCCGACCAGCGAAGCCCGGGCCCCCAGCGCGGCCAACGAGGCGGCCACGTTGGCGGCGCCGCCGGGGCAGTGGCGCTGGCCTTGCATCAAGACAACGGGAACCGGCGCTTCGGGAGACAGGCGTTTAACGTGCCCCGACACGTAGCGGTCGAGCATGCAGTCGCCAATGACCAGCGCGCGGACTCGGTTAAAAGCTTCCCACGTTTGCATGCCGGCTATTGTAGACTCGCCAGCGCACGGTGGCGAAGGGGTATGAGCAGACTGGCTTTTGCGAGGCACATGTTTCCGAGTGGCACACCCAGACTCCGTACGAGCTAGTGTCACTAGCCGCTTTCTTCTTGCGAGGTGCCGGTGGCGACCGTGCCCCCCGGGGCGATGATCGGGGCCTGGCTGCCGTACCACCACCGCGCCAAGCGGCGATTCAGCTTGCCGCGCGGCGATTGGTTCAACACGAACATCACGAAGAACCACAGCGCGCTCATCGCCAGCAGCGCCGTGCCAAACGCCCACAGCGACGTCATGGCCATGTCGTAGCCCAGCACGTGGGCCGGCTCGATCGCCGCTTCCAACCGCTCCTGGACGATCACCGCCATATCGGCGTCGCGAAACGCCGCGGGGCGCGCCGGAATGATCACTGGCTCGATCGCCGCCAGCCAACGCCCCGCGTAGTCGCCACCAACCGGGTCCAGATAATCATCCAGCGATGACAGGTCGGCCTCTTGGGGCAGGTCGCGCGGGCCATCGCGATTCGACAACTCGCGCAGCGTTTCGATCCGCGCCAAGATCCCGTCGGTCAAGTAGAACCGCGGCGGAAGCTGATCCTGATCGCGATACCGCTCCAGGAACGGATGCTCGATAATCTGGCCGCGCATGGGCGGTCGACTGTCATCGCCGCGCAAGTCGACCAACACCGTCACCAGGTTCCGCTCCCCCGGCGTCTCGGTCGGCAACTCGGCAAAGTCCCCCAACTCGACCTGCACGCCCAACACGCCCACGACGCGGCGTGCCGGATCGGCGGGGTCGTTCCAGATCGGCACGGTGATGGCGATCTCGCGCTCGCCGGTCGCTCGGCTGTTGAAGATGTGGGACCGGTGTGGGTAGGTGATCGGTTCGAGGCCGCGCGTCTCGGGAGGCAGGTCACGGCGCTGGCCATGAAAGTAGTCACGGAAGGCGAAGTTATGATCGATCGTCTTCGTGCTCAGCGGGCTCCGTGCCAACTGGGTGCCATCGGCCCCCATCACGAACCAGATATTTGCTTCCAGGTCAGACGAGTTCTCGTGCGTCGCCTCGATCAGCTTTTGCAGTTGCTGGCGCGGCGCGCCGTCGCGCGCTTGGCCGGCCGATTCGCTGACCAAGCGCGCCAGCTTCGGGCCCGCCGCCAGGTGTTCCAAGCGATACCAGCGGCGATCGATCTGCCGGGCCACGTTCTCGGCAGCCAGCCGCGACGCGAAGCGTTGCCCTTCCAAGGCTCGATCGACCAGCGTCGTTTCCGACAAGCCCACCGCCGTCGTCGCCTCGCGCCAAAAGAACAGTGCCACAATTACCAGCAGCAGCGCCGGCCCAATCGCCCCCAGCCACATCAACGGCCGCCGAGCCAACCGCGTGGCCCGGGCGTCGAGCGCCCCGAGCACCGCTTGCGGGTTGGCGAATCGCCGGCGCGGGTCGATCGTCAGGCAGTGGTCGATGATGTCGGCCAGCTCGCGATCGACGCCGGGTACGTGCCGATGCGCGGTCGGCCGCGGAGACGTCGACAACTGACGGACGTACTCGCTGAGTTGCGATTCGAGCGGGCCCGCCGTCGCGATGCGCTCGGCCGCCCCCGCGCTTCGGTACGGCGGCTCGCCGGTCAACAGACAATACAACAGCGCGCCGAGCGCATAGACGTCCCACCGCGCATCGGGCGCGGCGTGCAGGCTGGCCTGCTCCGGCGCCATGAAGAACAAGGTTCCCAGCGCCGGCGTCTGCTCATTCGACAAGCGCGACTGGCCAAAGTCGGCCAATCGCGGACGCATATCCTGGTCCAACAGCACGTTGGCCGGCTTCAGGTCACAATGCAAAATCCCCTTGCCGTGGGCATGGACCAGCCCCACCGCCAGGTCGCGAAACAACGCGATCGCTTCCTGGGCCGGCACCGGCCCGTCACGCAGCCGGTCGGCCAGCGAGCCATGCTCGCAGAACTCCATGATGTAATACGGGGGCTCGGCGTCCCAACCGACGTCGAGCAATTGGACCACGTAGCGATCGGCCGACAGGAAAGCCAGCTTCTCGACCTCGCGCGACAAGAAAGACCAGTCGAGCCCACCCCGGTGGGAATAGAACTTGATCGCCACGTGGCGGCGGGTGTTCTGCTCGATCGCCATCCAGACTTCGCCATAGGCGCCGGCCCCCAGGAACCGCTCGGGGACGTAGCCGCGCACTTCGGTCGGCGGCCCGCTGTGCGACAGGCTGCGCTGCTGCGCCTGGCGGCGTTCGTCCTCGGATAACGGCAGTGTGGGCGAGTCGGTGCTCATGCGGCTGCTGCACGAAAACGATGGCGGCGCGGCTCATGGCGCGAAGCAACCCCTTCATCTTACTCCGCGGCGCAAGAAAAAACCCCGGCTAGTCCGCGGGGACTGGCCGGGGCGGCAATCACGGAGCTGTCACGCGGCGCGGTTTAGCGCTGCTTGGCCGGGCGAACCGCTTGCCGCCCAGGGCGCTTGGCCGGTTGGGCCGATGGCTGAACTTCCAGCAGAGCCGGCTCGTCCAGCGAAGTCAGCGACGGACGCGCCTCGGCGGCCAACGGCGGCTGGGCCGCGGGGACCGACGCTTCCTCGGCCGCGATCGGCTTGAGCGCCACCGCCGGCTTTAGTTCGAGCATCCCCTTCGCCTCGGCGCGTTTGCCGTCAGACTTGGCCTTCGCGGCCGGTCGCGCGGTCTTTTCTCCTTGCGGCGCGGTGGGCATCTTGACCGCGCTTCGCGAGACGTTCGACAGCGACTTTGGCGCGCTGGTCAGTTGCGGCTCCGGCACCGGCGGCATGGCCGGGCTGTCGAAGTCTTCTTGCACGGCCGGCGCGCCAGCGCCAATGTTATAGACGATCGATTGGGTCGCTTGCCCGTCGGTGTTGTACCAACTCCATTCGCCGATCTGTTCCCCCTTGGTGTATTGACCGACGATCTGCTTGCGGCCGCTGTCGTACCACCATTGCCAACGATCGCTCTGTTGGCCGGCGGTGTAGTGCCCCTCGATGGCCCGCTGGCCGCTCGGGTGCCACCACGAGAACTTGCCGTTCGGCTCGTCGTTGCGGAAGGTTCCTTCCATCGCCTTCTGGCCGTTGCGATACCAGACGGTGTAGGTGCCGTCTCGCTCGTCGTGGCCGTCCTTGCCGATGACCTTGGTCTCGCTCGCACCGGCCAGCCAATCTTCGCGAGTCTCGGTTCGATCGAGCGCGAACAGGAACTCGGCCTGGGTCTTCTTGACACCCGGCGAGAACCATTCGACCTTGATGCCGCGGCGGCGGCCAGCCGAGTAGGTCTCGTCGGCCACGACCTTCTTGTCGGAGGAATACTCAATCAGGCGGCCGTCGATTTCGCCGTCGCGGTATTCGACTTCGCGCCAGGCGTTTCCATCGGGGAAGTACCAGACGCTCTTGCCGTGGCGCAGGCCTTGTTCATATTCCCAACGCGCCACCGGGCGCTCGTCGGCGTCGACAATCGCCCACACGCCGGTCAGCTTGCCATCGACGAACGTGCCGGTGGCCAGGAATGGGGCCTTGAACAGCTTGCCCCAGGTGTTGTTCAAGCACGAAGCTTCGCCGGCGTCGAAGTGTCGGACCCAGGTGCCATGCCGAGCGCCGTTGCGGCATTCGCCGCGCACCATCAGCCGGCCGGTCTCGCTCCACATGGTCCATTGACCGTGATTGACGATGTCGCCCGAGGCGTCGCGAATGACCTGACGCTCGACCTTGATCTTGCGGTTGGGATAGCGCTCCTGGACGACTTCGACGTCGCCGGGCTGAGCCTGCAGGGTTTGCGGCTCGGCCACCGGCAACAAGCCCGGCGCGGCGGCCGGCGTGGACGCTTCGACCTTGGGTTCAGCCGCCGCCAGTCGCGGCGCTTGGCTCATCGTGCCAGCCAAAGCCACTGCCACGGTTCCTACCCAGCGAACCATGCGAGGATGGATGAGTTGCACCATGGGTCTCGAACTCCCTTTCGATCGACCAGACGACTGGGGCTTGAAATGTTGATGGGCTGCGGCCGACAGCTCGCGCGGTGCGACCGATCGGCATTGGCGACGTGCGAGCGTCGCCGGCGAGCAACCCGGTGGCAAAGCCGGCATGGAAGATAGACTCTTCGCCGGCGTCAGAACCGAGTCGCTCAGCAGACCTTATCGGCGCGTCACAACCGGCTTTTGATGCTTTTGCGCCTTTTCCTCACAGGCTACGCAGTTTGCCGCGTCGCATGTAAAGTTACGCGAAGTTTGCGGGAAATGCCGCTGCTAGCGGCGGCATATTGTCCGTTGTTAGTGGTCCGTGGTCCGTTGATAAAGGCATTCCAGTGGAGTGCAACTGGCAACGGACAACTAATCACTGACGAATTGAGGGCCAAAGGCCCGGCACATACCAGCCTGGGGCAACGCCCCAGATCGTCGCGATTGAATAGGGATCAAGGGCTGAAAGCCCGACCCATCCTCGCGGTGACACGGAACGGAGATGGGGCGGGCCTTCAGCCCTTCAAACAATTTGGCGCCCGAAAACGTGGGGCGTTGTCCCGCGCTGGTATGGGGCCGCACCTTTGGTGCTAACGGCTACGCCGTGCGAAAGCAAAATATCGGGTAGCCCCGACAACTCGCTTGTCGGGGTTGCGCAGCAACAAGAGGGATCGTGCTACGGCGTAAAGCGAGCATCGAAACCCGCACTGCGTCCTCCCGTCGCTCGCGCGACCCGGACAACAAGTTGTCCAGGCTACCCCGCTGTTTGTCCGTTGTTAAAGACATTCCAACGGACTATTGACCACTGACAAGACAGAGCCAACGCGCGAGGGCCACTCGTCACGCTTACTTCCCAAACAACTCCTTGAACCGCGCGGATGATTTCGGGAACTCGGTCCCTTCGCGCTTTTCGGACTTGGCCGGGCCCGGCGACAGCTGGTGGTTGCCACCTTCGGAATCGTTCACGTCGAAATAACAGTGAAACGCCACGCGGTTCGCCGGGTCGTTGACGAACGCGTGCATCTGCTCGATGAAGTGGACGTTGTCCTGACCCCCGTGGCCGTCGGGCCGGCGGTTCAATCCCCACTCGGGAATCGCCAACGGCTTGCTGTGCTTCTGAGCGAACTCGGTCCAGAACTTCAGCCCGCGCGGACTGTAGTAGATCCATTCTTCCCAGACCTTCCGTTGCCGGGCGGCGATCTCGGCAACCGTCGCGTCGGCTGGCCACGGGTAGGTGTTCACGTTCCAGGTCTCGTCGTACACGTCGACGCCGACATAGTCGACGAACTTGTCGCCGGGCCAGGCCTCGTCGGCCGGAAAATCCTGATCGCCGAGCGTCGGGTTCCAACAGAACTGCAACTGCTCGCAGCCCGGCACGCCGCGCATGGTGGTAACGATCTGCCGCCAGTACTCGGCGAAGGCTTGCGGATCGGCCTTGGCGCGCCAGGTGTACCAGCCGCCGTTGAACTCCCAGCCGGGTCGCAGGATCGTGTCGGTCAGCTTGTAGGCCACCAGGTTCTCGGCCAGTTGGCGGAAGTGCTGGTTGTAGTCGCCGGCCGCGCCGCGCGCCAGCGAGACCGGCACGTTGACCCCCTTGGTCCCTTGCTTCGGCCCGCTGCCGTCAACCGGGCCGGCGAGCATTGGCACGGCCAGGATCAACCGCCGGCCCGGCTTGGCTGCAGTCCACTTGCCCCAGGCGTCGAGCCAATAGGTGGGCCACTCGACGTTGTCCCACGACTCGCCGCCAATGAAATCCAGTCCCCACACCGCCGGCCGATTCAACCAGCCAGCAAACGCATCGACACCAGCGGTGCCCACGGGCCAGTGATAGGTACCCAACGCGGGTTCAGCCGCCGGCTCCGCGGCGTCACCCAAAGAAGCGACGCATAACCCAACAATCAGAGCAAGAATCTGTTTCATTGTTCTCTCGAATCTCCGTCCATGATCGAACCTTGGCACTAGCCCCAACCTTTGAAGCGACTCGCAGGCAACTTGTCGTACGCCGCTAGCGCACGCTTTTGAGGAGCCGCCGCGAGTCGCTTACCACGATAACTGAAATAGACGATCTGGTCGCCTTCTTCGCCGGACTGGTCGTCAATGATGTACGGATGCACCTGCCACCAACTATGTGACTCGACGCCCACGGAGCGAATCCATGTTTCTGCTCCCTTGAGCGAAGAGGCGACATGAAATTGCAGGGCGTCGAAGTATGGCCTACGACGCGGCCCCAATACCTCGTAATGCATCACCACCCAAACTTGGCGACCCTGCTTTCGATTACTCTTTTTGCTTTGTCGATTAAGCGTCGCAATTTTGGCTTTGCTCATGTTTTGCCCCATTCTCGCCACCTCCGTGCCAAGTTCCGTGTCAGCTGGGTAGCCCCGACAACTCGCTTGTCGGGGTTGCGCAGCAACAAGAGGACTCGATTTTGGATTGAAACTCTCGCAGCGCGACTTCTGCTCCCTCTTGTCGCTAGCGCGACCCGGACAAACAAGTTGTCCGGGCTACCCACGGTTCATGCTTCTTCTCAATCCCGTCTTTTCTCTCCGTGCCGAACTCCGTGTCACCGTGCCTCTGTGGCTAATCCGCCTCACTCGCCGATGACTTTGACCAAGACGCGTTTCGGGCGGCGGCCGTCGAACTCGCCGTAGAAGATTTGCTCCCAGGGGCCGAAGTCGAGCTTCCCCTTGGTGACGGCCACGACCACTTCGCGACCCATCACTTGCCGCTTCAGGTGGGCGTCGGCGTTGTCCTCGCCCGTCCGGTTGTGGGCATAGCGCGCCGGCGACGCGTCGAACGGGGCCAGCCCTTCGAGCCATTTCTTATAGTCCTGGTGCAGGCCTGACTCGTCGTCGTTGATGAACACGCTAGCCGTGATGTGCATGGCGTTGACCAGGCAGAGCCCTTCCTGAATCGTGCTCTGCTTGACGATCCGCTCGATGGTTGGCGTGATGTTCTCAAAGGCCATCCGCGCCGGCAGGTTGAACGTCAGATACTCAGTGTGGGACTTCATGAGAGGAGCTACAGGATTCACCACAGAGGCACGGAGGATACGGAGAGGTCTTTATTGAAGAGAATCCGACCACGACGGACACGACGCAAGAAGCGAAGAGAGCAGAAATATTGAACCGCAAAGACGCGAAGAACGCAAAGAAAGAAGAGGTCGGGATGTGGGGAAGTAGCGGGTGGGGAGTCGCTATCGCGAACTGCGGGCCGTGAGCAGAGAGGTCGTTTACACCTCCACGTCTCAACACCCCCACTTCCCCACGTCTTCTCCGTGTCCTCTGTGTCTCCGTGGTAAATCCTTCTCCGTCGTGCCGTCGTGTCGTCGTGGTTGGTATTACTTCTTCTCCGCTGCCGACGGGGCATCGATGGCCGGGAAGGGGAAATCCGCCGACGGCGTGTGTTGCTCGGTCATGATCCGCTCGATCTTCGCCACCAGCTCGGGATGCTCGGCCGAGACATCCTTCGTCTCGCCAACGTCGGTGCGCAGGTTGTACAGCTCGATGTGCCGGTTCGGCTCGCGCTTCTTCTGTCGCGGGTTCAAGTCGGTGCGAATTCCTTTCCAGTCGCCGACTCGCACGCTTTGAAAGCCGTCGTAGGCCGAAAACTCACGATACAAGAATGGCCGCTCGGCTTGCGTCTGGCCGTTCAACGTCGGCACCAGACTGATCCCGTCGCAACGTGCCGGCACCAGCGACTTGCCACCGGCCACTTCCAGCAGCGTCGGCAGCCAATCCTCAAAGCCCGACACGCGCTCCGAGGTGGCGCCAGCTGGCGTGTGCCCTGGCCAGCGCACGATCGTCGGCTCGCGCACACCCCCTTCGTAGAGCGATCCTTTGAAGCCGCGAAACGACCCGGCCGAATGGAAGAACTCGCTATCGGCTCCGCCGACGCGGTCGTAAACCGGTCCATTGTCCGAGCTGAAGACCACGATCGTGTTGTCGTCGAGCTTCAGTTCCTTGAGCAGATCGAGCAACTGTCCCACGTGCCGATCAAGCCGCGTGACCATGGCCGCGTAGGTGGCGTGAGGCTTGAAGACCGGCACGTAACCTTGCTTGCCCACGTAGGGCTCCTCGGGATACTTGTCGGCGTACGCGGCCAGCGAGTCGTCCGGCACCTGCAACGACACGTGTGGAATGATCGACGGGAAGTACAAGAAGAACGGCTGGTCCTTGTTATCGCGCACGAACTGCAACGCCGCGGCGGTGATCATGTCGGGCGCATAGTGCTTGCCGATGAAGGGGGCGAACGACGCGGCGCTGGTCGGGTCGGCGCCGACCGGGAACTTGGCGTGGCCATCGACCGCGCCATCAAGATCGACGCGCTGGTCGTCGTTCCACAGGTGATCGGGATAGTGGCTGTGGGCGACCCGCTGGCAGTTGATGCCGTAGAAATGAGTGAACCCTTGCCGCAGCGGCCGCCCGGTCGACTCGGGCCCGCCAAGGCCCCACTTGCCGTAGCCGCCGGTCACGTAGCCCAGCTCTTGCAACAGCTTGGGGAGCGTCACCGTGTCGGCCGGCACCGGGAACTGCCCCTCGGGCTTGGCCTCGCGATTGTTGCGAACGAAGGAGTGCCCCGGGTGCAGCCCGGTCATCAGCACGCAACGCGACGGCGCACAGACGGCACAGCCAGCGTAGTGCTGGGTGAATCGCATCCCTTCGGCGGCCAGCCGGTCGATGTTCGGCGTCTGGTATTTCTGCTGGCCAAAGCAACTGATGTCGGCGTAACCCAGATCATCCGCCAAAATGAACACGATGTTCGGCGGCTTCGGCGCGGCGCTCGCTCGCTCGGCGGCTAATGACAAGCCGAGCGTCGCCACGACGAAGGTGCAGGCCAGACGGACCAAGCGCAATGGGAACACGTGCGAGCGGGCCATGACAGAAACCTTTCGCGAGGGCAAGTGAAGGGCTAGCGATGCGGTGCGGCTGGCAACGCTCAATCTTGGCTGGTCGCGCGGCGCGGGTCAATCGTCGGGGCCCGAGGGCCAACGAATAACGCGAAAGCAAGGAATCGCCAAGTACGGCGGCAGCCTAACTGTGGCTGAACTCGTCAGACTTCAGGCTGAATCACGTTCAATGCTCCGAAGTCCAACGACTTCGGCTACAGGTCACCCGCATCGCCCCTTACGTCACCCGTTCGGCGAACAGGATGTCGAGCGTGGTCCCGAGGCGCGCTAGTCGGCGGACCATCGCGTTCTGGCCGTTGCGCCCTTCGTGGCCGGTCTGGCCTCGCTGGGCGAAACCTTCCCCAGGGGGGTGCGCGTGCCCGAGATTTCCGTCATCCTCGGCTTCACGGAAAACGATTGGCTTGCGGGTGAAATTGCCCCTAAAATGCCGGCTTCTTTCCGAGCCATCGAACGATCATTGTCCTCTGCCGGAGCGATCTGCATGACACGGTTACGTTACGCCACGCGCGCCCTCGCGTGCTTATTTGCGGCACTGATCTTGTTGCTCGTTCCACAGGCGATGACAGCCGCCGAGCGGCCCAACATTGTGTTCATTCTGGCCGACGACTTGGGTTGGCACGATGTCCCCTGGCATGGCAGCGACTTCAAGATGCCTGCGCTCGACGAATTGTCAAAGCAGAGTCTGAAGCTTGAAGCGCATTATGTCCACCCGATGTGCAGCCCGACGCGGGCCGCGCTGTTGAGCGGGCGCTACGCCAGTCGCTATGGCGTGACCGGCGCGCAGAACGAACGCGCCTTTCCGTTCGACACCGTGACTTTGCCAGCCGCTTTGAAAACGGTGGGCTACACGACGGCCATCACCGGCAAGTGGCACTTGGGCTCGCTGCCTGAGTGGGGGCCGAACAAGTTTGGGTTTGATTACGCCTATGGCGTGCTGGCCGGCGGCGTGTCGCCGTACGATCACCGCTACAAGGAAGGCCCGTACGTCAACACGCTGCATCGCAACGGCGCGCCGATCGACGAGAAAGGGCACATCACCGATCTGTTCACACGCGAAGCGATCGACTTCCTCGAACGGAAGCACACCGCGCCGTTCTTCCTGTACGTGCCGTTCACCGCGGTCCATATTCCCATCGACGAAGAGGCCAAGTACATCGACCAGAACTCCCAGATCAGCGACCCGGGGCGACGGATGTTGGCGGCCGATTGCACGCATATGGATGAATCGGTTGGCAAGATCCTGGCCACGCTCGATCGAACCGGCCAGCGTTTGAACACGATTGTGATCTTTTGCAGCGACAACGGCGGACACAGTCCTCATCCCAATCACGGCGGCTACAAGGGCACCTTTCCCGAGTTGACGATTGCCAGCAGCAACACGCCGCTGCGCGGCTTCAAGACCGAACTGTACGAAGGGGGCATCCGCTCGCCGACGCTGGTGACGTGGCCCGAGCATTTACAGCCTGGCACGATTACCGAGCCGATGCACTGCTCCGATTGGTTCGCCACGCTGGCGGCCCTAGTCGGGTATGAAGCGCCGAGCGATCTGCGCTGGGATGGCGCGAACCTGTGGCCGGTGCTGTCGGGCGAGGTCAAGGCGCTGGCCGAGCCGCGCACGTTGTACAACGCCGGCGTGCGCTACCGCGAGCAATGTGTCCGTCGCGGAGAGTGGAAGCTGATCGTCTCGGCCAAGGGAAACGTCGAGTTGTTCAATCTGGCGGACGATCTGAGCGAGACGAAGAACGTCGCGGACCAGTATCCCGACGTGGTCAGCGACCTCAAGCAACGTCTGAGCGAAGCCGCCGCCCGCGACAACGAAAGCAAAGTCACCGGCGACGTGATTCCGAAGTCGTAATGGTTTTTGCAAACCGAGGGTTTTCCCAAGGACGAATCACCGCAACGTCATGACGAGTTCAGAAAAGAGCAAGAGTGCAACATGGAAAGCTGTATGCTTGTCCGGTCTTGTAGCGTCAGTTGTTGGTATTGGAGGCATGGTGTTTTACGAGCCACCGTTTTACAGCGATTACCTCTCGGACATGTGGGTTCTCGCGCTGTTCAATCTGGCATTCTATTTCGGGCCGATTGCGGCGATCATTGGTGGCATGGGCTGGTGGCTGCGGCGATGACCTTAGTTCATCAAGTCGTTAACGATCGCTTTGTGCTTGCCGCGATGGCATTTTCAAGCACCAAAGGTGCGCACCATACCAGCCTGGGCCAACGGCCCAGGTACGATGGCGCATTTAATTCCAAGGGCTGAAAGCCCGCCCCATCGGACTGTTGACGTGCCACAATCGCTGAGCCTGGTAGTCGTGCATCTGATCTTCAGCACGCATGGCCGCAAGACTTGGCTCAGCACGGAATGGCTGCCGAACCTCCACGCCTACCTTGCCAGCGTCACCCGCAACAAGGGTTGCGAATGTTTTCGCGTCGGCGGGACCGCTGACCATGTTCACCTGGCAATCCGGCTGTCGCGCACCGAGACGATTGCCGACGTGGTAGAAGAGGTGAAAACCGCTTCATCGAAGTGGGTTAAGGAGCAAGACGCCTCGTTGGGCGCGTTCGCCTGGCAGCGCGGCTATGCCGCGTTTTCGGTTTCGCCCAAGGACGTTGACGCGCTGGTCGCTTACATCGACAACCAAGCAGAACATCATCGCACGCGATCATTCCAGGACGAATTCCGCGCCTTGTTGACCAAATATGGCGTCGATTTCGATGAACGCTATGCCTGGGATTAGGTTGGGGCAGGCTTTCAGCCCTTGGGCATTGTGGCGCGACGCATACCTGGGGCGTTGCCCCAGGCTGGTATGGGGTCGGGCCTTTGGCCCTGCAACTTGCGCTAAACCCAAACAGCGTGCTGGGCTGAACACAATGGCGACGTCAAATCATAGACGCAGGCGGTTTGGCCCTAGCACTTCAACCCCTGCCCCAACGACGTGGTCGCTCTCGCCCTCGTTGTGGCGCATCTTCGTCGTGTCATCGTGGTTAAATCCCCCCGCGCGTGATCGCCCGGCGGCGTCACACGATCTGGCAAGCTTCGTTGAATTCCAATCGCGGGCTGCGCGGATAGAGCTTCGCAGCGTCGCCGTAGCCCAGGTTGCAGAGGAAGTTCGACTTGACCGTCGTGCCGGCGAAGAACGCCGCGTCAACCGCCGCGTTGTTGAACCCGGACATCGGCCCGCAATCGAGCCCCAGCGATCGCGCCGCCAGCATCAAATAGGCCCCCTGCAGCGACGAGTTGCGCAGCGTCATCGTCTCGAGCACATTCTCAGGCAAGTCCTTGAACCAGGACCGGGCGTCGGCGTGCGGAAACAGCTTGGGCAGCAACTGGTAGAAGCGCAGGTCCATGCCGACAATGGCCGTGACCGGCGCCGCCATCGTCTTGTCGACGTTGCCGGGATCGAGGGCCGGCTTGAGCTCGGCCTTGGCCGCCGCCGATTTGACGAATACCAGGCGCATGGGGCTCATGTTGGCCGACGTGGGGCCGAACTTGGCCAGCTCGTAAACTTGCTTCAGCAGCTCGTCGTCGACCGGCTTGTCGAGCCAATGGAAATGGGTCCGCGCGTCGCGAAAGATCAGATTCAGCCCGTCATCGGACATCAGCTTGGCCATCGTATCACTCCTTGCCGCAAAAGATGAGTCGGCCGACGAATGCGCCTATGAGATGTGGCGCATTGTAAGGAGCGCAGTCGGCCAAGGCCAGCGGCGGAGAGTGATGCAAATCGGAACTACGAGGCGACCTATCGCCTGACAATCTCATCCCGCAACCAGTTCATGACGCTAAAGAACTGTTCCCTTGCTGCTCCGCTTTCAAGCGCGGCGAGGTCGAACGCCGGCTCTCCATCAAGCAGGTCTCCCGACATCGACACGCCATGTATCTTTGCCAGTCGATCTAAAAGCTCCTGTCGCATGCTCGGCGCGTCAAACGGCGCAACCCGCTTGAGCCGTTTCATGCGCAACGCGACCCTGCCAAGCGAATAAAGCGTGAACAAGACGTTGGAAAAATCGCGGTGCGTGAAGCCGACGGTAACCGAGCCGTACGTCGTTCCTTCGCCCCAGCGCAATTCGCAAGCAGCGTTCTTTGCCCATTGGATGATGGCCGCCGCCGCATTACGTGTCCCCGTCCCAAATTGAGTATCTATGGCCGATAACAGCGACGTCTCGTCCCAAGATCGCTTGTCACGCGGCCCCGCCTCAATGGTTTGCCCAATGACGCGAGGCACCAGAGTTTTGAGCCCTGGGCCGGTGTATTGCTTGATCTCGACCGCCAGCACCTCGGCGGGGTCCATCTGCTTGTTTAAGAATTCGACAATCCGCTGTAGCTCGGGCGGGATGATATCGGCGACAAAAACCAGGCGGATTTTTCCCGCCTGCAAATTCGTTTTCGCTTGTTCCCAGAACTGGTCCACAGTCCCCGCCTGGCCGATGAATCTTTCTATTTCTTGCTCTGGCATAACACCGCGCGCTTCACACGATGTTTCGTATTCCGCACGCATTTTCTCCACCGGCCAGTAGGCAACCGCATTGGCCGCGTAATCGAGCAATTGGCCCACGACTTCACGGCGAATTCGCGTGTCACTGCTGCGCTTTACTTCAACGAGCGTGGGAATGGCATCCTGGTCGAGAAACAAGTGGTCGAGCGACCAGCGGCCACCGCCATCCTGTTCGCCAGGGACCGACACCTCGCGCGAAATGAGCAGCCAGCGCCTTGGCTCAGCGCGATTCATCTGGCCGCCGGCCAACAAATTCGGATGCTTGGCGAGGATCGCCTGAAAATCGTCCTCTGTTTCGTAAGGCTGAACCGTGAGTTCAACGAGTTGCTCGCCGTTGAGGACAAAAATGCCATCGCTCATTGTTGGTTACTGCCCACTTCGATAAAAATGTCGGCAAGTCGCACGTATTAGGCCCGTCTGGCGTTAGCGCTTCGGTGGCGCGGCGATCATATCGACGGTCAACGCGCGCCCCGGCGCGCCGGTGGCGGCGATCGACGCCTTGCTGGCCGCCGGCGGCCGAGCCGGATCGTAATACTCGGGGCGCAGCGCGTTGAGCTGCTTGCTCGTGTCGTCGCTGGTCACATAGTACGTCGCTTTGACCAGATGGCGCAGATCGCTGCCGCCGAGCGCCAACAGCTTTTGCAGGTGCTGGAACACCTCGCGCACTTCGTGGGCCCCGTCGCCGGCCGTGTTGCTGTGCAGGCCCGAGATGTACATCGTCTGGCTGCTGTTCAGACAAGCCACGCGGCTGAAGACCGGCGACGCCTTGACGCCCGAGGGTGTGAAGAACGCCACCGACTCGCTCTTGGGCAATCCGGCCGCGGCGCTCGACAGGGGCGGCGTGGCGATCAGCTCGATTTCGATCGGGCCGGCCATCGTCCATTCGACGTACACCACCGGCGTGGGCCGACCGCCGAAGAACTTCACGATCTCGGCTTCGGCCAACGGGGCGGCCGAGATGGGCTGCAAAAAGCACTTCAACTGCACGACCGATTCGCGAGTCAGCCCGAGTTCCTTGAGCGTGTTGTCCAGACTGGCCAGTGTGGCGGCCGTGGCTTCGGACATGTCCCCCGGCTTGGCGTCGCCCGAAACATAAACCTTGGGACCGGCGGGCAGCACGCCGACGTGCGCGCCCCCCAGTCCGCTCGGCGGGGAAGGGACGACGGCCACACGCTCGCGCAGCGCCTGGCCCGGCACAGCCTTGATCGACGTGACCGCCACGGCGTCGGCCGCAACCAGCGCGTCGGCATGGGCCAGCTTGCCCACGGCAAACGTCACGGCCGGCTTGTTGCCGCCAGAGAAGCGTGCAGCCATCACGGCGCGGGCTTCGGCGGCGGCGGCATCGCTGGTCGCACAGACGTTCAACTTGACGATCGCGCTCATATCGCTGCCCGAGTTCTGCAGCACCGTGGCCAGCAGGTCGAAGACCTTGTGGGCTTGCTCGGTGGCCGTGCGGCCGACGACCGACCCTTGCGGTTCGAGCGCGAACAGTTGCGTGGTGTGCAGCAGATTGGCCGGCCCGACCACGACGGCTTGCGAGCTGCCAGTGGCGGCGTCGGAGCCGATGTATTCGAGCTGCGTGACCGGCTGCTGCGCCCAGCTCCACGCCGGAACGAGCAACACGACGACGACCAACAGAGCCAGGCGATCCAGGCGGCGACTCATGGTGAGGTTCCCAGCGGTTCGGCAGGAGATCAACGGCAGGAAAGAGATGGCAATTGTGGCCAATCAGGTGCGCGGCTGGCAAGCAATTAATACCTTTTCACCGCAAAGACGCGAAGGACGCAAAGATAATACAGAAGGCAGCTTGAATCGCAGAGCACGCAGGGAGGCGCGGAGATCGTTACTTCCGTTCTTTTCTCTGCGCTGCTCAGCGTCCTCTGCGATTCAATTCTTCTGGTCTTCCTTGGCGACCTTTGCGTCTTTGCGGTTCAAAACTTGCCCGCTTAAGTCTACTTGTCGCCGACGACGCGCGTGACGATCTCGCGGTCGAAGTAGTTCACCGACATGCCGGCGTCGATGACCAACTGCTGGGCGTTGATGCCGCTCGACCGCGGGCTGAGTAGGAACGCCACGGCGGACGCCACTTCTTCGGTCTTGACCGCGGCGCGGCGCAAGGTGGCCTGCTCGGCGAACAGGTACGAATCGACGTACCCGGGAATGCCAGCCGAAGCGCTGGTCTTCAGCAAGCCCGGGGCGACGGCGTTGAACCGGACGCGCGAGAACTGGCTGAACGATTTGGCCAGGAAGGCCAACGACGAATCGAGAGCCGCCTTGACCGGGGCCATGAAGCCGTAGTTTTCCGACGCCATCCGCGTGGTCGAAATCGAAATCGTCACCACCGACCCGTCGGGGTCCAACAGCGACTGAAACTCGCGGGCAATCGCCAGCAGCGAATAGCACGAGATGTCGACCGCCCTGAGGAACGCTCCCTTGTCGGTCTCGTGAAACGGCCGCGGGCCCCCCGGCGGATAATCGGCAAAGGCAATCGAGTGGACAATACCGTGCAGTTTAGGATGCTTGGCGGCGATCTCTTCGCGCACGCGGGCAAGCTGCTCGGGAAACTCGACGTCGCAGACGAACACGTCGGCCCCGTCGACGAGCTTGGCGACTTCTTGCTTGCGCTCGGGCGTGCGGACGACGTGGACGACCGTGGCCCCGGCCTCGCGCAACACGCGCCCCACGTGCCAGGCCACGCTCTTGCGATTGGCCAGGCCAAAGACCAGCATCGTTTTGTCGGCCAGTTGCAGAAAGTCGGTCATGCGAACCTTAAATGCTTAGCCACAGAGGCACTGAGACACGGAGGGGAGCACGGAGGAAATCAAATGCTTAATGCGAAATGCTTAATTGAAGACAAGCGACAGGACAATTGAAACCCTCGCATTTCCTTTCTTGCTCTACTCTCCGTGCTTCACTCCGTGTCTCAGTGTCTCCGTGGCAAATACCGTCAGCCGGGCGGGACCAGCATGCATGCGAAGTCGAACCTCACGGCCAGCTTGCCGGCCGTGCGCACCGTGGCTTGCAGGAAGTACGCCTCGGCCAACCGCTCGGTCAGCTTGACTTCGATGTCAATCGTATCGCCCGGGCGGACCATCTGCTTGAACCGGACGTCGTTCATCCGCGTGGCCACCGGTACGCCCGCCTTGCCGGCGACCAGCTTCGATAGTAGCACCGCTCCGGCTTGCATGGCCGCCTCGCACAACAGCACTCCCGGCACCAAGGGAAACTGCGGGTAATGCCCGGCAAAGAAGTCTTCTTCCCCTGAGAAGTGTTTACGGCAGACGATGCGGTCGTCACTTTGTTCGACGATTTCGTCCAACAGCAGCATCGGCGGCCGGTGCGGGATGGCGGCCAGGATCGCGTCGCGGCTCATGACGCCGCCACCGTGGATGAGGCCGACGCCGAGTTCGCCCCCGCGGCGGTCGCGCTCTTGAGCAGGTAGCTGTCAACTTCGTTCGAGACGATCACTCCGTAGTTCACCGCACCGAGCCAACCCGACATGATGATCCCCACGCTCCCCGCGTGGTACAGACCGCGAACCTGCTCGGGCAGAGCCCGGCTGACGGCCAGCCCTTCGAACTTGGTGCCAAAGCTGGCGCCGCGCTGGTGGCGCGTGTAGTGCTCGAAGGTCCGCGGCGTCGACGCTTCGGTGTAGGCCAGCCGCGTGCGAACGTCGGGAATGTATCGTTCCAGGGCCGCGATCGTGCCGTCGATCAAATCCTGCTTCGAGGCGGCGTAAGCGACTTCGTCCAGGTGGGCCCAATCCTCGAACCGCGCGTTGGTGCTCGACACGATCATCGAGCGATCGGTCCCGGGGCGCGTGCGCGGATAATAGAACGAATAGGTCCGGCTGGTGATGTCGCGACTCAGCAGCGCATCGGTTCGGAACAGCGGCGCGGTCGAGCTGAACAGCAAGTCGCCGTGGCTTTCGTCCAGCGCGTCACCCGGGTGCAGGGCCATGTAGACCTGCGTGCTCGAATTGTTCAGCCGCACGGCCTTGGCGTCGTCGACAAACTTGCGGTCAAAGTGCTGCTCGCCGACCAAATTGAAGACGGTGTTCAGAAGATTAGCATTCGAGATCACCGAGCCGGCGCGGATCACACGGCCGTTGACTGTCACGCTTTCGACCCGGCCGTTGTTCACGCCGATGGCGTCGACCGCGGTGCGAATGCGCACGTCCACGCCATTGCGCTCCATTTCGGCGCGCATCAAATTGATCAGCCGATCGGTCCCCCCCTGGAACGTGTAGACCCCCTTCGACATGAAGTTCGAGAACACAATGCCATAAGTGATGGCCGGGTCTTCCAGAGTCGAGCCGTTGGCGTACGTGATCGGCTCCATCAACAGCCGGATCACGTCTTCGCGCCCAGGGAAGAACTTTTGGAACAACTGGCCGACCGTGGTCTGCTGGTCGTCGTAGAAGTTCATGTTCCGCGCCGCGTCGAAGAACGCGGTCACGGTCTCGGCCGCGATACCGAACCGTTCAACAAGCTGGCGAGTAAAATCCTCGCGCGTGAACGTGGTCCGCAGCGAGAACATCGGGTTGTCAAAGCGGATGTTCTTGAGCTGCACGATCGAGTCGGCGATTTCCGGCGTCCAATACCGGCGACAGCTCTTGATCATGCCGACCGGAAAGCCGTGCAAAGAAATGTCAAAGATGTGCCCGCCGGCGCGCTTGAACCAGGTGGCCATGCCGCCCAACTGGTAATGATGCTCCAAGAGCAGCACGCTGCGCCCCTGCTTGGCCAAGGTGTTGGCCGAGGTCAGCCCGGCCAGACCGCTGCCAATGACGATCACGTCGTAATAGTCACGGGCGTCTTTGAGAAAGTCTTTGGCCATGGGGGTGGGGAAAAAGTTGCTGGTTGTTAGTTGCTGGTTGCTAGAAGAAATGCGTTGGGCATCGGCGCGGTGTCCTAATTCCTTGTCTTCGCTAGCAACTAGCAACACGCAACTAGCAACTTTTTATTTGCAACTAGGAACCAGCAACTTCTCGCGACAACACATGCCTGTTCGCCATGCTGATGCCGCTGACGATGCTGCCAATGATACCAAGGAAACCTTGGTCCGTCCCGCACAAGAAGACGTTTTTCAGGTGGGTCAGCCCGTCGTAATGCTTGACGGCCGCGCCGTAGACCGCGCCGTTTTCGTGGCCGGTAAACCGCTTGATGGTCGTGGGGGTGAACATGTCGCTGGCCACGATCGACCCGCGGAAGTCGGGCACGAACCGGACGGCCGACGCCAGCATCTGCTCGTACCAGTCGCGCTTGGCGGCGCGATAGTCGGGCTCGGCCAGGGCCTGCCAACGGTCAAAGTTGGCCAGCGCCGTGATTCGCACGATGCCTTCTTCGAGCGGCTGGTCGTATTGAAAGTTATTCGGCGAGCAGATCACGCCGCTCCGCACGTCGCCCAGCCCGTCGGGCCGCCGCCAGTGGAACTTGTCGCTGTCGTTGAAGAAGACAATCGTCCGGTCCACGCCCAGCGCGCGGGGCTCGCAGTTCAGGATCGACATCGACTCGATGAACGACAACTGGCCGATTGCCTGGGCGTCGATCGCAGGCTGCTGGTCACAAAGGCGCATCGTCTCGAGCCAGCCGGCGCTCGACAGAATAGTCCGCGCTTCCAGTTGCGTGCCGTCGTCCAACTCAACGCCGGCGGCCTGGCCATCGCGAGTGACAATCTGCTTCACGCCGGCGCGCAAGCGCAGCTCGCCCCCCAGCTCCTTGAACCGCCGCACCAGCAGCTTCAAGATCGGCCGCACGCCGGCCCACGGCCGGGCGAAGCCTTCGAGGTAGACCCCGCGGAACAAGATGCAGAACTGCACCCAGTCCATGTCGTCTTCGCGGGCGCTGCCGTAGTACAACACCGGCGCGAAGATCATTTCGACTAGGAGCGGGTCGGTCACATACTGGCCCACCACGGCTCGAGCCGACGGCTGGTCGTGCGCGCCGTCCATCTGGTCATAGTCGACCAGCGCGGCCACCAGCCGGCGAAAGCCGTCGATCTGCGCGGGGAACCGCTCGGCGACCTGCGACTCGAACTTGCGGAAGTCATTGTCAAAGTCGAGCGTCACGCCGGGAAAAGCGACCTGCGAGCCCACCTGCGGGCACAGCGCGAAATCGTCCCACGAGAAGCGCAACTGTCTGAGCAGCCGGGCCAGCGGGCCTTGCCGCGCGCCCTTGGGCGTGAAGTTGGTGACCGCGTGCAGACCGACGTCGTAGTTGCGACCGTCCAGTCGGTAGAATGAGTTCAAGCCGCCGATCGTGGTGTGGCGTTCGAGGATGGCGACACGCTTGTCGTAATGGGCCAGCCGGATCCCGGCGGCCAATCCCGACAAGCCAGCGCCAATGATCAGAACGTCGTACATCGCGCTTGCGCTATTGATAGGTTGTGAGGCGATGAACGCGGAAAAGGTTTCAAGCGGGACCGACGAACACCCCTCCCTTTCAGGGAGGGGCTGGGGGAGGGTCGAGGCATCGCGCCAGATTGAAGCGGAACCCTCATCCGGCGGCTAGCGCCGCCACCTTCTCCCGGAGGGAGAAGGGGTTGTTCTGGAACTCGCTCATGGCGTTGAATTGTTAGCGCGTCGAATGCCGGCGCGTCACTCGATACCGACCGCTCAGGCCTTCTGCAAATCCTTCATCACCGGTTCGAGGTACGTCACCGTGCTCTGCATCGAGCGGAGTTGTGGATAGTCTTCCTCGGGAATCTGCACGCGGTATCGCTTGCGCAGCTCCATCACGATGTCCAGGAAGTCCATGCTGTCCAACTGCAACTGTTCGCGAAACGCGACGTCGTCTTTCAAATCCCCCAACTCGGCGTCGGGAGAAATGTCCTCCAGGATTTCGATAATCGCTTCGCGAATCTCAGCCGATGTCATCCAGGCAACTCCTGCGTAGGCTTGTTTAGTCGACACGTCGGACAATGACGGCAGAGTTGATGCCCAACATGCCGAATGAATTGTTCAAAATGTAGTTCACTGGTCCGATCTTCCGCGCCTCGTTCACCACCAAACCCGGCAAAGCGCACTCGGGATCGAGCTCTTGGACGTTGATCGTGGCGTGACAAGTCTGGTCGTCGAAGGCCGGCAAGTTCCCCGCCAGCTCCAGTGCGCCGGCCGCCCCCATGGCGTGGCCGATAAAGCTCTTGGCGTTGTTGAAGTACGTGTTCGGGCAGTCGTGAAACACCCGTCGCAGGGCCGCGCACTCTTGGGCGTCGCCGCTCGATGTGCCCGTGGCGTGGGTGCTGACGATGTTCACTTCGTCGGCCGAGATGCCAGCGCTGCGGAGCGCCTTTTCGACACATTCGGCCTGCCGGTCGGCGTTGGGCAGCACAAAGTCCGTGGCGTCGCTGTTGATCGCATAGCCGGCGATCTCGCCATAGATCTTCGCGCCGCGAGCGCGAGCGTCGCTCAACCGCTCCAGGACGTAAATGCAGCCCCCTTCGGCCACCACGATCCCGTTGCGCTGCTTGTCGAACGGTCGCGAAGCCCGCGTGGCGTCGTCGTGCCAGGCCAGCGCTCCTTGGCTCTTGAAACTGGCGAAGATGCCGAACGTGTGGATGCTTTCCGACACGCCGCCGGCCAAGGCCACGTCGACCTCGCCCAGACGGAGCATCTGGGCCCCTTGGATCAAGCCCGCGTTGCCGGCGGCGCAGGCGGCGCCGATTGTGTAATGCGGGCCGGTGATTCCCATGTTCAGCGAGATTTCACCCGCCGGGTTGTTGGCCACCGTGCGTGGGTTGTGATGGTGCGACCAGAACTTGGTGTCGTAGTCGAAACCCTTCAGCTCGTGAATCTCGTTTTCGGTCTCGACGTTGCCGTGTTCGGTCACGCCGATGTAGATGCCCACGCGCGACGGATCGAGGCCGGCCCAGTCGAGCTTCGAGTCGGCCACTGCTTCTTGAGCGCAATAGACACTCACGCTGCCGGCTCGGGTGCCGCGGCGAACGTCTTTCTTTTTCTGATAGCGTAGCTCGTCGAAACCGCACACGCCGGCCACGGTTGCGCCGATGTAGCGAATCTCGTAGGGGCGGACGCCACTCTGGCCGGCCAACAGCGCGGCGCGGAACTCGGCCAGATTGTTGCCATTGGGCGCAGTCAGGCCGATGCCGGTGATGACGATCCGTTGCTGGTCGGGCCGCTCGGCGGCCGGGACACCGGCGATCATGGCGTTTGACTGGGAGAAGAGGATCGATGGGTGGGCCAAAACGCCGACTCACCCCGGCCGGTCACCGACTTAGATCGGTGTTCACGGCCAGGCGCATACGTAGAGCCGGTCGCACGGACAGTTTGCGTCTTTGATACGAACCTTCGAGGTTACCGGTTCGGGGCCAGCTTGACAAGCGGCCGGGGCGTAGGGAGCGTCCAGTGGCAGGCATGTTAAGCCGTTTAGTCGCAGGGATTTGCTACGCGAATCCCTTGGATTCGCCGATCTGGTGGAGAACCGGGGGGTGGGGCACTATCGCAACTACGGAAATCAGAATCCATCTAACGGTCAATAACCCAGTCATTAGCATGAGAAACACGAGCTTTCGACGGCTTGAGACCACGGCTCGCTTAAGATTTACGATGAGATCATGCACTCGTGCCGAGCTTAGCGTAGTTAGACAGGGGTCTATTGGCCGATTTCTCTAGCCCCTAGCCCCTCTTCTCCCCAAACTCCTGCCAGAGGTACCACGTGGCCAGGGTGTACCCGATGGCGATCACGATCCAACGGATCAGGTTCTTGTTGGTCCGCTGGGCCATCAGCGCCCCGCAATAACCGCCGGTCATCGACGCGACGGCCATCAGGCCAGCAATCGGCCAGTCGATCTGTCCCGACATGATAAACACCACGACGGCCACGCCGTTGATGCACGAGCCGAGCAGGTTCTTCAGCGCGTTCATCACGTGAATGTCAGGCAGCCCCATCATCGCCAGCGCGCTGAGCATCAGAATGCCGATCCCGGCGCCGAAGTAGCCGCCGTAGATCGCCACCAGGAGTTGAAACCCCATGATCGCCAGCACCCGCCCGCGGGTCGGCGCGTCGTGGGCCGCGCCGATGCCCATCGCTCGCGCAATCACCGGCTGCAGCGCAAACAGCGACGCCGCTGTCAGGATCAGCCAGGGGACCAGCGCGTCGAACACCTTCGACGGCAGCTCGATCAACAACAGCGCGCCGATCAAGCCCCCCAGCAAGCTCGGCCCAATCAGCCAAGGAACCCAGCCGCGCGCGGCCGGCCACTGGCGTCGATAGCCCCACAAGGCGGCCACCGAGGCGGGGAACAGCGCCACGGTGCTGGTCGCGTTAGCCGCCACCTTGGCATCGGCGGGCGAGAGCTGGCGAGCCACGGCCAGCGCCGCGGCCAGGGCCGGAAACGTCAGCAGGGTGCCGCCGCCAGCCACCGAGTTGATCGCGCCGGCCACGAACGAGACCAGTGCCAACAAGATCATTTGCGCGACGCTCATCGATCGGTCGCTCCTTCCAGCGGCGCGGCGCGACCACGATCCAGCCAGGCGAGCACGGCCCCGACGCTCAGAATGAACAGCGACCAGGCCGACTCCCACGACCAATTGGCCCAGGCATAGTCGACGCCAGCGTAGACCATGTATGCGCACACCAGACAGACGACCAGCGGCAAGACAGGGTACAACGGCACGCGGAACGGCCGCGGCGTGTCGGGCTCGCGCACTCGGAGGACGAACAACGAGCTGATCGACGCGGCCAGAAACAGCCAATAAATCGGCGCGGTGAAGGCCACGAGCTTGTCGAACATCTCGCCGCTGGCCGCGTAGACCCACCACATGACGACGATCACGCTCGTCGACAGGATGGCTTCGAGCGCCAGAGCGGCGGTCGGCGCGTCGCGCCGCTCGTCCCACCGGCCGAGCCAGGCAAACCGCGCGTGTCGGCAACCAAGCGCGTAGTACAGCCGCGAGCCGGTCAACGTCATGCCGTTCAACGCGCCGAGCGTCGACACGCAGACCAGCACGGCCACGAACCGCCGGCCAAAGTCGCCGAGTGTCAGTGCCGCGACATCGGCGGCCGGCACGTGACTTTTACCCAGGCCTTCCAGCCCGAGCGCGTGGACCATTGCGTAGTTGACCAGCAAATAGATCGCCGCGACCGACGCGGTGCCCAGCAGCAGCGCGCGGAACAGATTGTGCTTGGGATCGCGAACCTCGGCCGCCACGATCGGCATTTCGTGCCAGCCGCTATAGGCGAACAGGACGAAGATCAGGGCCAGCGCCCAGTTGGTCGAAATATCCCGCGCGATGAGCTGGGAGACTTGGGGATCGTGAGGTTGCGCCGGTGTCAGCAAACCCAAGACCACGACGGCCAACAGCCCGATGATCTTGGCGGCCGACAACACATTCTGCGTCCACGCGCCGCGGCGCAAGCCGAACAAATTCACCACGGTCAGCGACAACGTCGAGCCGAGCGCGTAGATCAGCATGCCAGAGTCGCCCAGGTTCCACAGCTCTTGGGCATAGTTGGCGAACACGGTGGCCAGCACGCCGACCGAGCCGGGCCGAATGATCCACAATTGCGCCCAGGCAAAAATGAAACCCGCCCACGAGCCATAGCCGCGCGACAGGTAAACCAGATCGCCCCCCTCGGCGGTCCAGGCAGTGGACAACTCGGCGTAGCAGAGCGCCCCGGCCAGGGCGAACAGCCCGCCGAGCGCCCAGACGAGCATCAGCGCCGCTTCGCTCGGCACGCTGCGGGCCACCGTCGGCGTCGATTGAAAAATGCCCGAGCCGATGATGATGCCAACGATGATCGAAGCGGCATCCCACAACGAGAGTTGCGGCCTGGGCCGCGCCGTCGTTTCAGCAGGCTGGTTCACGTTGGCTCAGGCTCTTTTTTTGCCACAGAGACACGGGGGCACGGAGTGAAGCACGGAGAATGGAATGAATGTTAATGACCAATGTCCAAGCACCAATGACCAATTTACTCAACGAGTCCGCTTTTTTGGTCATTGCGACTTGGTCATTGGTTATTCGTCACCCTTGCCCCACTGCCTTCTCCGTGCAGGCCTCCGTGTCTCCGTGGCTAACTTACTTGGAAGCGGCCGAAGGGGCCGGCAAGACCGCGATGTCGCGGAGCCATTGCTCACAGGCCGCGGGCCAGGTGGCCGCCGCGGTGCCGGGCACGGCGCGCATGCCGAACCCGTGGCCGCCCCGCGAGTAGACGTGCAGTTCGGCCGGCAGCTTTTCGGCCCGGACTGCCTGGTACAACTGAATGCTGTTGTCGGCGGCTGATAGATCGTCACCCGCCACGGCAAAGAACATCGGCGGGGTCTGCTTGTCGACCTTGAATTGCGCGCCGAGCTTGCCGGTGGCCTTGTCGACGATACCGCCGCCGTAGATCAACGCGGCAAAGTCGGGCCGGCAACTCGAACGATCCGAGTCATCGATCGATTCGTAAGCTCGGTGGGCGTAGTTGCATGACAGATTCGCGGCCAGGCTCCCCCCCGCCGAAAAGCCGATCATGCCGATCTTGGTCGGGTCGATTTGCAGCTTGCTGGCGTGCGCGCGCAGCAAGCTGAGCGCGCGCTGCGCGTCTTGCAACGGCTGGAGCGGCGGGCCGGCCTCGGGCTGTCCTTCGCGGCGTGGCACGCGATACTTGAGTACCGCCGCCACCATGCCCAGCGAGTTGGCCCACTGGGCGATCTCGACCCCTTCCTTGTTCCAGGCGAGCATCCGGTAGCCGCCGCCGGGCGCGACGATGATTGCCGCGCCGTTGCGCCACTCGGCCGGCGGAGCATAGATCGTGATCGTCGGCTGCGTGACGTTTTCGACGCGCTCGGGGGGCTGGCCCGGTCGGCCAACGCTAAGCTTCTCGGGTTCAATCTTGCCAGTCTCGCTGGGTGCCTTGCCTGGCCACAGTTCGATGCCGCCGGCAGTCGTCACGTCAAACAAGGTCACCGGCTCGCGCATCGCCGGCCGCAGTATTTCGCCCGGCAGCGGTGGAACGCCGCCGCGCGGAATCTTGGGCGCGCTCGGATCATTCGGAAGCTGCGCCAACGTGAGCGAGGGAGCGGCGAACAATAACGCGGCGGTCCAGACGAAAGGTGCGCGAGACATGGAGCATCCTCCAGCAGGGAACGGGCAGGAAAGTCGAGCGACAGCGACCGCTGAGTATAACGTCTGGCCAAGTCGCGTGCGCCGTCTCGTCGATTTACGCCGGTAAGCGATAGAACTTCGCGGCCGTGCCGCCGAAGATTTGTTCGCGCTCGGCGGCGCTCAAGGGGGCCAGCGCCTGTCGCATGCTGGCGAACACTTCTTCGTAGCTGGCCGACAACTCGCAGACCGGCCAGTCGCTGCCAAACATCAGCCGCTCGGGTCCGAACAGCGCCAAGGCCGCGGCGACGTACGGCTGCAAGTCGGCCACGGTCCAGGCGTGCCAAGCCGCCTCGGTCACCAGCCCCGACAGCTTGCAATAGACATTCGGGCATGCCGCCGCCGCGCGGAACGCCGGCAGCCAATCGTCGAGCGCGTGCTCGCGGACACGCGGCTTGGCCAGATGATCGATCACCAGCGGCAACGTCGGGACGTGGCGTGCGACCGTGGCCGCGTGCTTCAAATGCTTGACGTAGAACAGCAGATCGAACGGCACGCCGGCCCGCTCCAGCACGCGCAGGCCGCGCAGCACATCGGGGCGAATGATGAAGTCGTCGTCCGGTTCATCCTGGGTGACGTGGCGCACGCCGACGAACTTGGGGTGCGCGCGGAACTCGGCCAACTGATCGGCGCAAGCTGGGCTGGCCAAATCGACCCAGCCAACGACGCCGGCCACAAAGTCGTAACGCTCGGCCAGTCCCAAGACCCAGCGGTTCTCGGCCAGGTCGTGCTGGGTTTGCACGAAGATGCTCCGCGCGATGCCGGTCACCCTTAAGTGCGGCAGGATATCTTCGGGCAGAAAGTCCCGACAGATCGGCGCCAATTCCGGCGCGCGAAGCCACGCATAATTGAACGGCTGACTCAGTTGCCAGAAGTGCTGATGGGAGTCGAGCATGGGGGGGAGAAGTTGCTAGTTGCTGGTTCCTAGTTGCTAGCGAAAGGCGTCTAGTGGTGTGTCTTTACTAGCCGCTAGCAACTAGCAACCAGCAACTTTTTGAACCAGCAACTCGCAACTTTTCTCATTTCCCCAAACACCAGCGGCCGTCGATCAACTCGAGCTTGATGGACGGGGCCGGGATACCGGTGGTGACTTTGCTGGCGTCGAACGTGGCTACCGTACCCCCTTCGTTCATCCGTGGGTCAATGTTCTTCAGCGCTCGGAGCGTGATTGCCATTTTCTCTCGCACCTCTTTCAAGAAGCCCATCTGCTGCTGACGACCATCGGCGGTGGCCCCTTTGACCAACGCGGCCGGGATCGCCAGTTCCACGAATTCGTCGTACTTCTCGGCGTCGAGCAGGTTGGCCGCGCGCTCGACAAAGGTGTTGATCGCCTGGCGCTCCGCAGGCGTGGCCGCGCGCAAAGCTGCGGCCGGCGGCGGCGATGATGACGCCGACGCCACGGCCGGCGCTGCGCCTGCGCGCTTGCAGATCAGATAGATGAACCGGCTCCCCTCGACGTTGTCGAACTGTTGGGGCCAGGGGTCATCAATGCTGCTGTTCAGACAAATCTTCAACGCACCTTCGTCGAGCTCGTAAATCCCTTTGCGCCCGTTCTTGATCGGGTTCTTGGCATCCCAGATCTTGATTCGCTTGGGGCTCGAGCTGGCGTCGACGCTGAACCGAAACTCGCTAAGCGTCCAGGTGATTTCGAGCGGGCTGAAATTGACTTTGAACTTGTACAGGTCCGCGTTCGGCATGATCTTGCCATCGACCTGCGCGACCAACGGCTCCCAAGCCCCCTGCAGCGCCAGTCGATCGCCGGCGAGCTCGTCTCCCGCTTTCGGAATCGCGTCGCCGTTGAAGGGTTCGCTGGTCGGCTTAGCCGCGCCGACGGTTGGCGCGCCTCCTGGCGGCAGCGCGCCGCGTCCCAAAGGTCCAAAACCAGGGCGCATGCCAGGGCCAAAGCCCGGTCGCCCACCGGGCCCGACCATCGGTCGTCCAGGTCGTTCGGCTGGCGCGCCGTCAGGGTTCTGCGGAGTGGCTGGCTTGTCGGTGGCCGATCGGTCTGGCCGCGGCCGTTCGACCCGAACCTTCGCGCCCCCTTGCCCGTCAACCTTTTCCGGCGGCACGCTGATCGTGATCTCTTTGCCCTGCTTGTTAATCACCTTCAGGCGCAGCCAACCAGGCTTGGTGTATTCGATGAACTCGCCGGTCTCCTTCTGACCAGCCCGCTCGAAGGTGACCTTGTCACCCGGCTTCAGCGCCTTGGCATCGTCAGCGGCCGCCAACACAGCGAAAGCCGACACGAACAGCCCGAGGATCAGAGCGAACACCCAGCGAGCGCGTGCGAAGTGCATGGGGGCCTCGTATAGAAAAGTTGCTAGTTGCTGGTTGCTAGCGGCTAGTTAAGACAATCCAGTGGACGCATTTCCCTAGCAACTAGCAACCAGCAACTCGCAACTTTTAATTCATTCTCACACCAATCGTTAGCAGCACGTTGGCATAGCGCTGCAGGTCGGCGGTTTGCACCGTCAGGACATGGTCCGGCGTGGCCACCGCGTCGTAGAAGCTCCACTTCTCGATCGGCCTGAGTTCGACCCCAAGCTTTTCGCGCTTGATGACCGCGCGATACTCGTCCCAGACCGGCGGATCGGACTTCAAGGCGTACGGCCCCTCGAGCTCGTACATCATCGTATTGATCTCCTCGACCGCCACGGCCGAGAGGATCGCCTCGAGCACCTGGGTACACGTCACCACGCCGGGCATCAGGTTCAAGCTCACCAACTCGGCGTTGGGGCCGCGCTTGCTCGACGCCGGGTAATGCCCGTCGGCGATCAACACCTTCGAATGATGGCCGGCCCGGCCAAGAATCTCGTTTAACTGGGGATGGATGAGTTTGTGTTTGAGCATGGGGAAAGAAGTTGCTAGTTGCGAGTTGCTGGTTGCTAGTGAAAGGCATCAGATGGAAGGTCTTTACTAGCTGCTAGGAACCAGCAACTAGCAACTTATTAAACGCCACCATCGTCTGCATCGCCGCTCCGGTCGCGTCGGGCCAGGAGAGGACTTCGGCCGACAAGTATCCTTGGTAATCGATCGATCGCAGCGCGGCAATGATCGGGGCGTACTCCATGTGCCCCAAGCCGGCTGCCCGACGGTTCGTGTCGACAAAATGAACGTGGCCGATCTTGCTGCCGCCGGCGCGCAGGGCCGCCGCGATGTCGACCTCTTCGATGTTCATATGGAACAAATCGGCCAGCAACACCAGGTTGTCGGTCCGCGCCCGGCTGATCACCTGCAGCCCCTGCTCGACCGTGGTGGCCATGTTGGTTTCGTAACGATTCAACGGCTCGTAGACGAGCGGCACGCCATACTTGCGGGCATGCTCGGCCAGGTCGTGCAGCGCCTCGGCCAACCAGCCGTGCGCCGTCGCCGCGTCGATCGTATCGCCCCAGCAACCTTGCATCGAGCCGATGATCGCCGGCGCGCCGAACGATCCGCCATAGTCGATCATCGAGCGGATGAACGCGGCGGCCTTGCGCCGTGCCTCGGCGTCGGGCAAGCACAGATTCAACTTGTGCTTCACCCAGCCGGCGCCGGTGCCAACCGCGGCCAGCTTCAAACCATACTCATCGAGCAACCGGCGCAGCGTCGCCGGCTCGACCGCGTCGGGACCGGGTGCGAACAACTCGATGGCGTCGAAGCCCAACTCGCGGGCCACGCGACACGCCCCGGGCAGGTCGTCCCAAAAAACAAACGGCCCCCCGCGGGCTTCGTTGACGAGGCTGATGGTGACGGCGGATTTCATGGGGGAGAAAAGTTGCTGGTTGCTAGTTGCGAGTTGCTAGGGAAAGGCATCAGGTGGAGGGTTTTTACTAGCAACTAGGAACTAGCCGCTAGCAACTTCCTCAAAGAAACAACGGCTTCAAATGTCGGTCATACAAATTGCCCGTCACGTTCTTGGCAATCGTCGTTTCGCAGGTCTGCAAGCAATTCAGGTACTTGTCACCCATCTGCGCCGCGATCTTGTAGCCGACGTGAATCAATTGCCGCAGGTGCGGGTTAAAGTCGGGGCATTTCGGGTCGTGCCTTAGCGCCGCCACGAACTGCTCGCTGCTCCAATCGTTCACTTGCTCAACCGGCGGTAACTTCTTCGGGTCGATATCGATCACCGTGGCGTAGGGGGCACACAGGGCGTCGCGCTTGTCGAGCGCCTTGGCGTAGATTTCCTTGGCCACCTTCAACCCGTCGCCCCCTGCTTCGGCCAGACCGATGCACTCTTCCAACCACGTCGTGCCGGCCGTCTTGATGTGCAAGCCGGCGTCGAACTTGGCCAGGCAACGCCGAATTGGCCCATAGATCGAGAACTTGTCGCTTCCCGAGTGGACGCTCAGCTTCAAGTTCTTGGGCAAGCCGAACTGCGCGACCGCATAGGCGATCACCGCCAGGTCGTCGTGGAATTCCTTCTCGAATTGGACTAGATCGCCGACGTAGTCGACCCCCTTGTTGAACCGCCCCGTGAACTTGGGGGCGATCGTCTGGATCGGAATTTTTTGGGCCGCGATCGCCGCCAGGATCACCAACAACTCCGGCGGAGTCTGCGGGCTGTCGGTCTCGTCCATCGAGACTTCGGTGATGAACTTGTCGGTCCCTTTCTTCTCGGCGATGTGCCGGTAGATCCGGCCGGCTTCCTGAACCGCCAAGAGATACTTGCCCGCGATCCGCTCGACGTCGGCGCGCGAAATCTCGAACGGTTGCGCGATGCCGGGAATGGAAATGCGCCCGACCAGTTGCGGGTGGGCGTCGGCAAACTGGCGGACCGCGACCGGATCGGCCGGCTTGCCGATCGATTCGGCCACGTCGACGGTGTAGAAGTCGCTGGTGCCGATAAAGCCGTCGACCGTTTCGAGCCGAATGTGATCGGCGTCGATATGGAACGGCCGCTTCCAACCGAGCTTGGTGACGGCAGCCTGGGCGGCGGCCAACACGCTCGGCGGTTCGGAGCCGACGGTGGTGTGTTCGCGGTACGACTTGTTCCAGACGGGGACGATGTCGACCCCTTGTTCGGCGGCGCGGAGGCAAGCCCGTAACTGGGCCTCGGCCTGATGTGCAAAGCGATCCCCCATGCCGAACGAGTATTTACCGAGCGTGAGCATTTTTTGTTGGTCCGTTGTCAGTGGTCCGTGGTCAGTTGTTGGGCGGAGCGATTAGCAATTAGCGATTAGCCAGAGAGACGGTTCAGACTTCTTGTCGATCTAATCGCTAGATTTGTAGGTCAGGCCTTGGCCTGACAAGTGGCTTTAACGAGCCTCCGTCAGGCCAAGGCCTGACCTACGGGCTAATCGCTCGCTGCTCGCAGCGCCCCCTATTACGCCAGCGCGCAGGCACGTCCGCAAGGGGCGACAAAAACCGGCGACTGAACGCCGTGCTCACCAACTCGCGGCTCTCGCCGCCCTAGCCCCTAACCCCTAGTCCCTAGCCCCTCTTCTCCCCCCTCAACACACTTCCACCACCGCTTTGATCACGCCGGTCTCGGGGCGGGTGTACGACGGGAAGGCCGCGATCAGCCCGTCGATCGGCGTCCGGTGCGTGATCCACGGCCGGGTGTCGATCTGGCCATCTTCGATCAACTTGATAATTCGCGTGAAGTCGGGCGGCAGGGCATTGCGGCTACAAAGCAGCGTCCCCTCGGGGCGATGGAAGACCGGGTGCTTGAACGTCACCTCGCCGGTCGTGATGCCGACGTAGACCAACCGCCCCGTCGGCGCTACGTAGCCGAACGCCGCCGACATCGACACGTTCGAGCCGGTGGCGTCGATCACCACGTCGGGCAGGTTCCCATCGGTCACGCGGCGCAGGTCGGCCTCGACGTTTTGCGTGAGCAAAATCGTCTCGTCGACCTTCATCGTCTCTTTGCAAAAGTCGAGCCGCTGCTGGTTCATGTCGAGCACCAAAGTCCGCGCACCCGACAGCTTGACAAATTCGATCGTGGCCAGCCCGATCGGCCCCGCGCCGATGACCAGGCAGTTCTCGCCCTTGACCGGCGCGCCCCGGTTCACCGCGTGACAGCCGATGGCCAAGGTTTCGACCAGCGCCAACTGGTCCATCGTCAGCTTGGTCGACGGGTGGAGCTTGTCGGCACGCAGCACGAACCGTTCGCACATCCCGCCGTCGATCATCACGCCGATCACATTCAGATTCGCGCAGCAATTGCCCGCCCCCTTGCGACAGGCGTGGCAGTTGCCGCAGTTCATGTACGGCTCGACGGCGCAGCGATCGCCCGGCTTGACGTTCGTGACGCCGGAGCCAACTTCCAGCACCTCGACCCCCAGCTCATGTCCCGGGATGCGTGGATATTTGAAGAAAGGCATCTTGCCCAGGTAGCCGCTGATGTCGGTGCCACAGATGCCGACGCGATAAACGCGGACCAGGGCCTGGCCCGGCCCAGGCTTGCCGGGCTCGGGAACATCAATCGGCCGGAACTGCTTAGGAGCCTCGAGCTGGAGTGCCTTCATGCGTGCGTATACCTCTGGTTAAGTTTGTTTGCCACGGAGGCACAGAGACACTGAGTTAAGCACGGAGGTGACGAGTCAGTAATAACCAAGCACCAATGTCCAATGACCAATGACCAAAGATTCTGCTCGCCTATCGCTTTTATTGGTCATTGAGATTTGGTCATTGGTGCTTCGCCATGCATCTTTATCTCAATTCTCTCCGTGTAATCCTCCGTGACTCTGTGTCTCCGTGGCTAATCCTACCCCGGCGCCGGGTCATTGTTCTCCGGACGGCCTTCGGTGTAGTGCCAGTTGTGGATCGGTTTCAAGATGGCCAGCACTTCGTTCAACAACGGCTGATCGATCGGCTTTTCGGACCATTCGACCCAGCGGCGGACGTTCGCCGGATTGGCCGAGCCGACGACACAGGTCGTCAGCTCTTCGTTGGCAATCGAATATTGCAGCGCCAACTGGGCAATGTCGACGCCCCGCGCGGCGCAATGCTCGGCCGCTTGTTTGCAGATGGCCCGCACCTCGGGCGTGGCCTTGTGCCACGGGGGCAGGGCTTGATTGGTCAACAAGCGTGCCGAGAAGGGGGCCGCGTTCATGATGCCGACGTTCTTGCTCTTCAGGTACGGCACCAGATCGGCCAGCATGGTGTTCTGTAGCGTGTAATGGTTGTACGACAACATCACGTCCAGCTCGGTCCGATCGAGGACGTAACGAAACATCTTCATCGGATAGCCGCTAACGCCGATGAAGCGGACCTTGCCTTGTTGTTTCAGCTTGCGGAGCGCCGGCAGGGTCTCGTCGACGATCTGCTGCATGTCGACGAACTCGATGTCGTGACACAGCACGATGTCCAGATAGTCGGTCTTCATCCGCTCGAGCGAGACGTCGACGCTTTCGACGACGCGCCGCGAGCTGAAATCGAAATGGCTGGGCGCGTAGCGACCGAACTTGGTCCCCAGCAGGTACTTCCCTCGCGGCACATCGCGCAAAGCGACGCCCAGCAGCACTTCGCTCATCCCCCGACCGTAGTACGGCGAGGTGTCGATGAAGTTCATCCCCAGTTCCAGCGCCTCGTGTACCGAACGGAGGGCTTCGTTCAAATCGACGCTGCGGAACTCTTGGCCCAGCGACGACGCGCCGAACGACAGCCACGACAGATGCAGACCCGTGCGGCCCAGCGGACGTAAACGCACAATCGAATCTCCACGCGACCAGTGAAGGAGCAAGTCCGTGGATATTAGCGTCTTTTCGAGGGCAATGCGAACGGCCAGAAAGTGCCGCGTCGTCGCTTAATGCCCGGCGCCCCAATGGCTGCCCGGTGGGGGCAAGTTGCCGGTCGCATCCAATGGCAACGGGCGCGGTGGGACGATGATCTCCAAATCCTTCCGCTCCCGCGCCTCGGCCAGATAAGCCACCGAGCACTCCGCTTCGACCAGGTGAAGCGTGTTGTGAATCCAGCAGACTCGCGCGTCGATCGGATCGACCAGCCCGATTGTCGCCATGGCCGCGTCGATCGCGCCCCGGTCGGTGGCAAAGCTCAAGGGGAGTCGCGCCGCCTCGGGATGGCCGCCGGTAATGCAGTTGATCTTGGTGACTTCCATGTCGGCCTGCTCGACGGCGCGCTTCAAGACATAATCAGCCAGGCCGATGCCCGTCGCGTTGCCGTGCGTGGCTTCGGTGAGCGCGCGAACAATAATCCGCCGCACGTTGCCACGTCCGCCCGGCTCGCCCGCCGCGGGGGTCATCCGCTTGCGATAGACCACGTTGGGGTCCAAGCCGGTGCCGCTGATGTTCTTGCCGATCTCGTCGATCAGCAGCACGTCGGTCCGCTCGAACGGCAACCGTGGCAGCCAGGCCGCCGCCAGCTTCAGCAACTCGCGCTCGCGGCTCTCGAAATCTTGCGGCGCGACGGCCTCGATCAACGCCGTCTGGTCGTACGGGTTTTCGACAATCGCCAAACCCGCCACGATTCGGCAGCGCTTCAGCACCTGGCCTGCGACACTGCGCAGGATTTGACCGAAGCTGTAGTTTTGAATGGCCCGGTGATAGATGATCGCGCCGTTGTGCTTGCCTAGACCGATGAGCATCATCTTCATCAGCCCGCTCTCGATATCGCCGACAAACCCGGTGTGCGGCTTCACGCGACCACAGACCAGCACATGGTCCGCCGTCGAAGCGTGCTTGTCGAAATGGATTGGGAAGCCTTCGTCGGCCTGGCAGACGACGACCGTTTCCATCGACGCGCGAATCGGACAGCCGCAATACTCGGGCGTGACGTTGTAGCCGCGGAGGATTTCGACTTGCCCCTCGGCCGTGCCGCCGCCGTGGCTCCCCATCGACGGAACGATGAACGGCTCGGCTTGCAGACTTTTCAGGTGCTCGACCGTGGTTTTGATGATCAGGGCGATGTTGGCGATGCCGCGGCTGCCGGCGGTGATGGCCACGGTTTGACCCGGACGGATGGTCCGTTCGAGCCCGAGCTTCTTCAACTCGGCGCCGACCGTGCCGGCGATGTCGGCGACCTGTGGCGCGTCGAACGTCTGGCGGACGCGAAACATCTGGGGGTAATCAAGCATGGGACACTCGCTAACGATCGTGGGTTCTGACGCCCTCATCATATCGCGCCAGGAATACCAACCACAACGGAAGCAAATGACGACGCTCTGCAAAAAAGGAGTTTTGAACCGCAAAGACGCAAAGTTCGCAAAGAGAACACAAAGGGTGGTCAATGCTTCAACATTTACGTGCTCCTTCTTCTTTCTCCCTTCTTTGCTCCCTTTGCGTCTTTGCGGTTCAGACTCTCTTCCCATGGTTTTCACGTCGTGCCGTCGTATCGTCATGGTTAGCCTTCCCCTGCCCCCATGCCCGCAGCGTCTTCCTCTGCTACGATCAGCAGCATGATCGGACCCGAGATTACCAGTGTGCAGAACCCGCGCGTCAAGCAGCTTGTCAAGCTGCGCGACCAGCGCGGCCGTGCGCGGCAAGAGCGGATCGTCATCGACGGCCCGCGCGAGGTATCGCGCGCCGTGGCCGCGGGCGTGCGCCTGGCCGAGTTGTTCATCTGCCCCGCCCTCTGCCGCTCGGCCGAAGCCCGCGAACTGTGTCAACAGGCTCAGGCCGGCGCGCTGGGAGACGCGCAGATTGCGCCGGTCACGGAGACCGTCTTCGCCAAGTTGGCCTACGGCGAGCGTCACGATGGCGTGGTCGCGGTGGCCGAGCGGCCGACGGCCCGGCTCGACGAGTTGCGTCTGCCCGAGCGGCCGCTGGTCGTGGTGCTGGCCGGTGTCGAGAAGCCAGGGAACGTCGGCGCGGCATTGCGCTCGGCCGACGGCGCCGGCGCGTCGGCGCTGGTCGTGGCCGATGGCGCAACCGATCTGTTCAACCCCAACACGATTCGTGCCAGCCAGGGGGTGATCTTCTCGTTCCCGGTGGTCGAGGCCACGGCGGCCGAGACGTTGAGTTGGTTGCGGCGGCGTGGTTTGGCGATGTATGCCGCGCGCCCCGACGCGGCGACGGTTTACACCGACGCCCATCTGACCGGCCCGGCGGCGTTGATCCTGGGGAGCGAGGCCGAGGGGCTCGACGCCGTGTGGCAAGCCGACGATGTCCACCCGATCCGACTACCGATGCTGGGCCAGTCGGACAGCCTGAACGTGTCGGTCACCGCAGCGGTGTTGTGCTATGAAGCGCTGAGACAGCGCGAAGCGATTAGCAATTAGCGGCTAGCGATTAGACAAAGGCAGCAACCGGGTAGCACCGACAACTTGTTGTCGGTGTCGCGTCAGCGACAAGAGGGATCTGTGCAAAGACGCGATCTCGCGCGAGTGCGCCTCTTGCTGCTACGCAGCCCCGACAATAAGTTGTCGCGGCCACCCAAAGCACACTGACGAGCTTCGACCATTCAATTTTCTTGTTCGCAACCGTCGGCCGTGGTACGGTGAAGAGCATGTCGAACGGGCTCTCACCACAGAACGAACAATACCTGGCCCAGGCCGTGGCCAGCGGGCTTTACCCGTCGGTCGAAGCGGCGATCGATGCCGCGGTTCAAGCGCTGCGCGAAAAGAACCCAGCGCCCGAGTTCGTGCCCGACGAACATGCCGATTTGGTCGATGAAGCGCTGGCTGAATCGGCCGCCGGCAAGTCGCGCGTGATGACCTCCGAAGACTGGGCACGCCTTCGGCAACTGGCACGCGAAGTGGCAGCTGCGTCAGGACAACGCGTCTGATGGCAACGGTACGTCGCGCCGATGCGGCTGATCGCGACCTTGACGAAATCGTCAGGTACATCGCCCGCGACAATCTTAGCGCTACCCTGGCGTGGCTTGATGAAGTTGAACGACTGTTCGCGCTGCTGGCCACGCAGCCTGAAATGGGGCACGTCTTTCGTGCTCGCCGACTGGGACTCGTGCGTCGTCACGTCATCGGCAATTACGTGATCTATTTCCGACCCGAAGCGACGGGCATCGAAGTGTTGCGCGTGATTCACGGCGCTCGCGAACAGCGCCGGCTTGTCTGAGTGGGTAGCACCGACAACTGGTTGTCGGTGTCGCGTCAGCGACCAGAGGGATCGGTCACAGGACGCGATCTCGCGCGAGCTTGCCTCTTGCTGCTAGACAGCCCCGACAACAAGTTGTCGCGGCTACCCACTGCGTAACCTTACCGGCCCGTGGCGGGGGCGGCTTTCTTGCGGCGCGAGAGGTCGGCTGGCGTGCTGCTCGTCTTGTTCGTCAGGTATGCGACGAGGTTCGCGATCTCTTCCTGGGTTAAGTTGTCGAGCAACCCGTCGGGCATGATCGACTTCTTGGCCAGTTGCATCTCTTCGACATCGTCCTTCGGCACGGTTACCTTCTGGCCGTTCGATTGCAACACCACCAGCGTGTGGGTGCCGGCCGAGCCGACGATGCCTGTGTAGGTCTTGCCCGCCGTGGTGGTCACGACCTTGCCGGCGTACTGATCGGAGATCACTTCCGACGGGAACAGCAGCGCCCGGAGGATTTCCTTCTTTTGGAACCGCTGGCTGACGGTCGACAAGTCGGGACCAATTCCTTCGCCGCGACCGGCATAGCGGTGACACTTGGCGCACTGCGCCTTCTCGAAGACCAGCGCGCCCAACGACGCGTCGGCCACTTCCAGCGCCTCGCCGTCGATCACCGTCAGCAATTCCTGGTAGGTCCAACGGCTGCCGTCCGTCTCGGCCGGAAGCTCCGCCGCCGGCAGCTCGGGATACGTGGCCGCGAACCACTTCTGCCATTTTTCCAGCGCTTCGTCCCACTTGGCGTCGGCCGGGCAAAGCTGTTGATCAGTCCAGTGGTCCAACAGCTTCGGCACCAGCAGCTTGCCTTCTTCGCCCAAACGGAGGCCGAGCAAAATCGCTTGCCGCATCGTTTCGGCGTCCTCGGGCTTCTTGGGACAGGAGGTCAATTGCATCAATACTTCCTGCGCCGAGCCGGCTTCCAGAATGGGCAGCGAGCGCATCAACAGCGGCCAGTTGTCACCGCCAGGCTGTTGCGACAGCCCCATCGCCAGATCAAGCCGGCGGTCGGGCTGCTTCTCGAAGCAGCGCCGCAGGTAGTCCATGGCGTCTTCCTGGCCGCTGCCGGCCAGCAAGGCGACGATGCCTGTCTGCAAGCGCCGCGCGGGCTCACCTTCCAACTCGGCCAGCTCGTCATCCAAGTCGATCAGTTGCGCCACCAGCTTGGGCGTCATCGCTTCCAACGTGGCCAGCACGTTCAAGGCCGCGGTCGGGCGCTTGGCCCCTTCGGCCAACACCTTTTCGCGTTCCTCGGGATTCAACAGGGTGCAGAAGTCACGCGCCACGTTGTCCAAGTAACCGGCGTAGCTATAGCCCGCCGTCTTGGTGCGGGCCAGCTCGTAGAACTCAAGCACGGCCAGCTTCTGGTCGGTGTCCCAACCGCTGCGCAAGAATCGCGCGCACATCGCGGTATGAATCTTGTCTTCATCAGCCGCCTTGCCGTTCAGCTCGTCGATCAAGCGCGGGATAATCTCCTCGGCTTGCAAGTAGCAAAGCACGCGGACCAACTCGCGGTTCATGTCGGCGTTGCCGCTGGGATACTCTTCGGCCAGCGCCTTGCGCAGCTCCTCGACATCTTTTCCTTTCAGCTTCCCTTCGATCAGGGCCAACTGAGCCACGCGCATCAGGTCCAGGAAGTCGCCATCGCTCAAGTAACCTTTCAGCAACTCGCGCGCGCGAGTCAAAACGACCAGCGACGTCTCGCGATCTTGCTCCAGCGGCAACAACGCCGCCGAGCCAACCAGGAACACGCGGGCGGAAGGGTCGTCCAACACCAAGTCGCGCCACTCTTCGACCGGCAAGTTCTGGATCGCGCGATACGCGGCCCAAGCGGTTGTTCGATCGGCGTCACCCAACACCGGAACCAGCGACGAGGCTTTCACCTGGTAACGTCCGCGGGCGATTGCCTCGCAAGCCTGTCGGCGCACCAGCGGGTCGGCATCGGCCACCAGCTTGACGACAGTTTTGGTCATGGTGGGCTCGGGCTTGATGCCGGCCAGCCAGGCCGCCTTGGCCCGGATCGGTCCGCTGGCGTCCGCGGCCAAGCGCTCGATCAGCGTGGCATCCGCATCGGGTCCGTACAACGGCATCAGCATCATCGCCCGCAAGCGATCTTCGACGCGGTTGTTGGCGTCGAGGGCCACGGCGACGATTTGTTTGTCCCAATCGGCGCCGAGCTTTTCCTGGATCATGGCGATCCGCTGGCGACCCCACGCGCTGTTGGGCTGCGGCTGGCGAATGGCCTGGGCAATGGGCGATTGCTTCGGTTGCGGCGGCTGCTTGCCGGTCCAGACCACGCGGTAGACGCCCCCTTCCGAGCCGCGACCACCGCAGACAAAGTACAGCCAGCCGTCCGGGCCCACGCCCAGATCGGTGATGTTCAGCGGCTGACCCGCGACGAAAACTTCCGTCGTGGCCGTGTAACCCGCCCCCTTGGGCTCGGGATGAACGGCCAGAATGCGACCTTGCGACCAATCACCCAGGAACAATGTCTGGCGGAACTCGGGCGGAAAAGCCGTGTGCTGATACGACTCGACGCCAGTGGGCGAACCGCGACCGGTGTCGGTCACACCAGGGAGCCCATCGAGGAAATACTGCGGCCACGGCGACCAGCCGCTGCGCGAGCCCAACTCGGCGCCAGCCGGCACGTGAAACACACGGGTCTGCCGATACCAGGGCAAGCCGGCGTCCCATTCCATATCCGAATCATAAGTGAACAGCTCGCCCCAGCCGTCGAACGCCATGTCATAGGCATTGCGCAAGCCGCCGGCATAGACCTGGACAAAGTTTCCATCGGCGTCGGTGCGAATCACCGTGCCGCACGGGGCCTTGATGCCCACGGCATGGCCGTTGGCGTCTTCATACTTGGGCGTCAGCAGATCCCCTTCGTAGGGATGATGGTACGGGCTGTTCAGCGCGGCCAGTGGCGCGGCGGCAGGCGTCGCTTCTTGTTCGGCGTCGGCTTGCTTGACCGCGGGCTGCTCGGCGGCAGGCTCCTTCTTGCGTCGGGCCGATTCCTTAGACGCCGACGCATTGGTGGCGGCGGGCTTCTCGTCCGTCGCTTGTTCTTCGTCGACAGGGTTGGTCGTCGCCTGGGCTGGCGTCACTTCGCCGTCGGCGCTTGGCAGTTGGGCCGAGGCGTGGTTGCCGATCATTACGTAAATCAGTCCGTCGGGCCCCAAGGCCACGGCGTGCGGGCCGTGCTCGGCAATGCCACCGGTGAACTTTACGAGCGCGGTCACCTTCTCGGCCGTGCCATCGTTGTCTTCGTCGCTCAAGCGATAAAGCGCCGCCCCGTCCGGGCCTTCTCCCACGGCGAAGACCTGACCATTCAGGGGCAACATTCCCTGCACGCTGGTGATCTGTTCGCAATAGGTCTCGACCGAGTCGACGAGGCCGTCCTTGTTCTTATCGACCACGACCATCAACGGCCCGCGCTCGCGCGAGATGAGGATTTCGCCCCACTCGTTGAAGGCCATCGCGATCAGCGAGCCCGAAGCGTCGGGATGAATCACACGTTCAATGCGGAAGTTGCGCGTCACCTGGAAGCGCCGCGCCTGAGAGCCGTCGTCGGTGCGGACCTGTTCGCCCCAAGGGGCCGTGCTTCCCAGCTCGCCAAAGCTGCGGGCCGCCGGCCAGGCCGAGTCGTTCAGACCATAGCGTTCCCAGCCCGGCTGCACCTGGGTACGGGCGCGCCAACTGGCGTCGGTCGAGAAGGCCAGCTCGGTCGAACCCTTGGGACGCACGACCACGCGCGCCACCAGGGCCGCCGACGTGCCTTGGGTGTTGTCGACTTTGACGGCAATGCAATTGCGACCGCGAACGAGCATCTTGGTGATGTCGAACGTCTGCATCACGTGCCAATCGCTCCCCTTGCCAGCCAGACGACCGTTGACGTACAGCTCGTAGCGATCGTCGGCGGTGATTTGCACGCGGGCCGTGTCGACGTTGTTCAAGTCGAGCGACTTGCGAAAGTAGCAAGTCGCGACGTCCTTCGGCGCGCCGGCCGCCCAAATCCATTGCGGCTCGCCGGTGTCGACGCTGGGCGTGCCGGGCTTTTCGGGGCCGGCGACGGCAGGCGGTTCCTGGCCCGGGCGCGGCGGGGCGGCGTTGGGACGCGCCGGCTGGGCGTTCGGGTTCAGATTCGGGCGCGGACCATTCATGGCCTGGCGCGGGCTGGCGTTGTTCGACGCCCCGCCGCGCTGGTTGGCGTTGGCCGTTTTGTTCGAGCGATTGCCGGCCGCGCCGTTCAGCGCCGCCGACGGATGGGTGTGCGCGTGGTTCCGAGCGCCGGTTGAGCGCTGCGCATTCGCGCCGCTCTTCGTCATGGGCGCGCCGGTTTTGCCGGCGGCGCTGTTGTTCATCGCGCCGGCGCGAGTGTTCGTGCGCGGCCCGTTGATGGAACGCGAGTTCGGATCGCGCTGCGCTTCGGCCGGCAAGGCGCGCGGAGCCGTGCTCTGCTCTTGCGCGAGCGCCCACGTGGCCAGACACCCGGCGAACACCGCGCCCACCATCAGGCGGCGCGACCAGCGGCGAACATTGACATCCATGTCAGTCCCTCTGTCGAGTTTCACGGGCGACGCAAGGCGTCGAGCGATTCTCGCGCGTGACGAAACAAGTTCGACAATCTTGATGGGCTCGGGCCGAGCGCAATCCGTCACGCTCGGCGGGTAGTGGAGGCGAAGATTACCAATAACAAGAGTTTCAGAGCAACACGACTTAAGCGTGATAGCACGTCGAAACGTCGCACCGCGCCAGCACTCGACTGGCGCCGCCGCCGATTGACCCGCGCCGAACACGCCGATAGCATTGGCACTAACCTGGGCTGGCGGCGTGGAGATTGCCGACCCTCGGGCACTGGCGCGGCTGCCAGTTCTCTCACCTGCGAAACGGATTGATCAGCATGCAGTTACGCTCGTTCGGCCCGCTGGCGGCGTTGTTGATTTTGACCAGCTTCTGGGCTGGCTGCGGCTCCGACTCGAAGCCGGGTAAAGCTGTCAGCGAAGCCGGCGCGCCAGCAGCCACGGCTTCGTCCCCCGCGCCAGCGGTCGCCGCGAAGCCTGCCGAGCCGGCTCCGGACGAGATGGCCGAGCGGCGTGCCAAGTTTGTGCCGCCGGCCACGCTGGCCGAGGTCGACAAAGCAGCCGGTGGTTGGACCGACAACGAGCTGATCGACGGCATCGCGCGCCTGCGCCAGCAACAAGCCGCCGCCAAGCCGCTGGTCGACGTGGCGACGGCGCTGAAACTGAAAAACGACAGCAGCGACGCCAACACCAAGATCGCCAGCGCACTGGGCCAGTTGCCGGCCAATGACAAAGAGGTCGATTACGAAGCCACCTGGACGCATCACCTCAAGAGCGAGATCAAGAGCACCAACCCGATCATGTTCAACTCGGTTGAAGAAGGGGATCTGGCCTCGTTGACGGCGGTCGACATGTTCGCGCTGAGCAACAACATGGTCTCGTACGGCTCGAAGGAAACGCTGGTCTCGTGGCAGACCAGCAAGGACCATCTGCTCGACAAGGTCGTGCTTCGCGACGACCTGACCTGGTCGGACGGCAAGCCAATCACGGCCCATGACATTGAGTTCTCGTTCCGCATGATTCTCGACCCCAAGGTGCCGATTCCGGCCGTGCGCACGGGCGTGGACAAGCTGTTGTGCGTCAAAGCCTACGACGCGCAGACCGTGGTTTACTTCCATCCCGAGGCGCAACCGATCAATCACCAGAACATCAATTTCCCGTTCCTGCCCAAGCACGTCTACGAAAAGACGTATCAGGAAGACCCGACGCTCGTCACCAGCGCAGCCCACCATGAATTGGAACGGCACCCGCTCAGCGGCAACGCTTACGTGGTCACCAAGCACGAGCCAAACCAGGAGTTCGTCCTCGAGCGGCGCGAAAGCTATTACACGCACAACGGCAAGCAGGTCCGTGACAAGCCGTACTTCAAGCGGATTGTCTTCAAGATCATTCCCAACGGCACGACGGCGCTGCTGTCGCTGAAGAAGGGGGACGTCGACGACTTGCAACTGACGCCCGAGGACTGGCACACCAAGACGAACGACGACGACTTTTACGCCCGCAATACCAAGGTCCGCGCGCCGGAATGGACGTACGCCTACTTTGGCTGGAATTGCAGACGGCCTTACTTCACCGATGTGCGCGTGCGGCGGGCGATGAGCTTGGCCTTCAACTATCGCGAGATGCTCGACAAGCTCTGCTATGGCCTATACCAGCAAAGCCGCGGCATCTTCCACGCCGGCGCGTGGATGGCGGCGAACCCGATGCCCGAGCCGTACACGCAAGATTTGGATCGGGCCGAGTCGCTGCTCGACGAAGCCGGCTGGACCGACAGCGACGGCGACGGAGTTCGCGACAAGCTGATCGACGGCAAGCGCGTGCCATTCGAGTTCACGCTGTTGTGCTACGATCTCGAACCGGCCAAGGGGATCTCGACGTTGATGAAAGACTGTTTGGAACAGATCGGCGTCAAATGCAACGTCCGGACAATCGAACGAACGACACTGATCGCGTTGGAGCTGGAGCACAACTACGACGCGGCGTTCGGGGCCTGGGGCACGGGGTCCGACCCGTACACGCTGGAAAACATCTTCGCCACTGGCGAGGGGCGGAACTTCGGCCTGTACAGCAACCCGGAGGTCGATCGGCTGTTCGAGCAAGGCAAGAAGGAGTTCGATCGGCAGAAGCGGGCGGCCATTTACGCCCAGATTCACCGCGTGGTCTGGGAAGATCAACCTTACACGTTCCTCTACAGCCGCAGCTCGTTCTATGCGTTCAACAAGCAACTGCGGGGGTACAATTTCAGCCCCCGCGGGCCATTCCACTTCACTCCGGGGATCAACAGCATCTGGCGCGTGGCGGAGTGACGGGGCGGGCAAGAACGCCTCTCCCTCCCAGGGAGAGGTGGCGAGCCCTGCGAGCCGGAGAGGGTAAAGACGTCGCAGGCCGAACGGCTTCGCGCCCGCGAACGAATAACCTGACCGCCGAACCACTTAACCAAGAACGCCGATATCCTCCCCCCTGCCCCTCCCTGGAAGGGAGGGGTGTTTGCGGTGGGCGATGCGAACGTCGTACATGACACGGTGACCACTCACTAAATAATGCTCCACTATCTGGTGCGACGATTGTTGATCGGTCTGCTCACGCTCGTGATGATCACGTTCGTGATCTACGGGCTGATTCGCGCCATGCCCGGCGACGCCACGACCGCCGGGATGAGCGAAGACCTCTCGCACAAGATCAGCGAGAAAGACCGCCAACAAATGCGGGCCATCTACGGGCTCGACGACCCGTTGCCAGTCGGCTACGGCAAATGGCTGAACAATGTTTTGCACGGCGACCTGGGCTTCTCGCGCTCGCAAAAGGATTCCGTCTCGCGAATTCTGTGGGCCAAGATCGGGCCGACGCTGCTACTGAGTGTCAACTCGCTGCTGCTCACTTATCTGTTCTCGGTGCCGATGGGGCTGTACGCCGCGGCCCGCAGCAACAGCGCCAGCGAGCGCGCGATGAGCGTCGGGCTATACATCCTGTATTCGTTTCCCACGTTCGCGGCCGCGGTGTTGCTGCAAATTGTGCTGGCGGTTCGCTTCGAGTGGTTTCCGCTGACCGGAAACCGGAGCCCGAACTACGACGAGCTGTCCTTCTGGCAGCGGGTGCTCGACATGGCGCACCACGCGGTGCTGCCGCTCGTCTGCGAAACGTACGTCGGGCTGGCCTACTACTCGCGGTTCGTCCGCTCGAACCTGATGGAAGTGCTGCGCCAGGATTACATTCGCACGGCCCGGGCCAAAGGCTGCGACGAGCGCCGCGTGCTGTTTTATCACGCCCTGCGGAACACGATGATCCCGCTGGTCACGCTGGTGGGGCTGACGTTGCCGGCGCTGCTCAGCGGTTCGGTGATCATCGAGCGCATCTTCAACTGGCCTGGGCTGGGGCTGATGTTGTTCGAGTCGGTCGCGGCGCGCGATCGGGAACTGATCATGGCGATCACGTTTCTGTACGCGGTCCTGGCGCTGCTGGGGACGCTGTTGTCGGACATTCTCTATGCCGTCGTCGACCCACGCATCACGTACAGCTAGGAGACACGCGCACTAACATCACGCGGCCCGCACCGACCCTTCTCCCGCCGTGAGAAGGTGGCCGATAGGCCGGATGAGGGTCACCGATTTTTCGTAACACAGCCCGAGGCGGAGTGGACCCTCATCCGGTTCGCTGCGCTCACCACCTTCTCCCGGGGGGAGAAGGGTTTTGAATGCGAACCGATGACTGAACTTGCGACCGACAATTTGACAACGTCCGCCGAGGCGTCGCGTGGCTTTTGGGCCGAGACGTGGCGTCATTTTCGCCGCCGGCGTTTGGCGATGGGGGCGTTGTATTACATTGGCTTCCTCAGTCTGGTGGCGTTGTTCGCGCCGGCGCTGGCTGGTACGCGGCCGGTGGTCTGCAAGTACAAGGGGAGCATCTATTTCCCCTGTCTGTACTATGTGACTGGTAACGAGACGCCGGTCTTTCTGCGCGATCGCGTCCGGCGGCCGCTGGCCAAGAATCTGAAGGTCAAGGATCCCGACAGTTGGGCCCTCTGGCCGCTGATCTTCCAGGATCCCTATCGCCGGGTCGACGACAATGAATGGGACGATCGCCCGGGCAACCCCAGCGGCGCCGACGGCGCGCCCAATCGCATCAACTTGCTCGGCACCAACCAGAGCGGCGTCGACGTGCTGGCCCAGATGATTCACGGCACCACGATCGCACTCTTGGTCGGTTTTGTCTCGATGGGCATCGCGTCCACCATCGGGATCACACTCGGGGGCCTGGCCGGCTACTGTGGCGGCTGGCTCGACATCTTGATCAGTCGCCTGATCGAGCTGGTGATGTGCGTGCCAGCTTTGGTGCTGATTCTGGCGCTGTATGCCGTGCTGCCCAAGGTGACCATCTGGCACATGATGGCCCTGATCGGCTGCACGGGCTGGACCAGCATCGCCCGGCTGACCCGGGCCGAGTTCATGCGTCTGCGCCAGGTCGACTTTGTGACGGCGGCCGAGGCGTTGGGCGTGGGGCAATTGCGGATCATGTTCCGCTACATTCTTCCCAACGCGCTGGCGCCGATTCTGGTGCCAATCACCTTTGGCATTGCCGCCGCGATTTTGACGGAAAGTTCACTCAGCTTCCTCGGCTTCAGCACGCCGCCACCGAATCCAAGCTGGGGCACGCTACTGACTTCCGCCCACGGCAACCCCAGCTTGTGGTGGCTGGCGTTGTTCCCCGGAGTTGCGATCTTCCTGGCCGTGCTGGCGTATAACCTGGTAGGCGAAGGGCTGCAGGAAGTGACCGATCCCCGCTTGCGCGGAGGCCGCTAGCAACACCTCCGCCGGGCCGGCCGCCGACGACTACCACTAGCCGAATCGAGCGGCGCACGGCAAAATCATGCGATCGATTACCTCGTTGCCGTTCAACTTGACCTAGCTAGCACAGCTTTCCATGAGCCGACCGACCCAGCACGACACCTTGACCCCCTCCGACCTCGATCGACCCGCGCCGCCGATCGTCGTGGACGTACAGTCGGTGCATAAGGTCTATGGCAGCGGCGAGTCGGCCTACGAAGCGCTGCTGGGGGTCGATCTGGCCGTCCCGCGCGGCGAGTTCGTGGCGATCATGGGCCCGTCAGGCTCGGGCAAGAGCACTTTGTTGCACTTGATGGGGGGCATCGACACGCCCAGCCAGGGACGCGTGATGCTCGAAAACATTGACATGGCCACGTTGGACGACGACCGGCGAACCATCCTGCGGCGCAAGCGAATCGGCTTCGTGTTTCAGTCGTTCAACCTATTGCCCTCGCTGACCGCGGAAGAAAACGTGGCTTTGCCGCTGTTGCTCGACGGCGTGCCGCGGGCCGAAATCAACCGCCGGGTCGAAACCATGCTCCAGCGCGTGGGGGTGGCGCACCGTCGGGCCAATCTTCCCAGCCAGATGTCCGGTGGCGAACAGCAGCGCGTGGCGCTGGCCCGAGCGCTGGTCATCGAGCCAGCCGTGCTGATGGCCGACGAACCGACGGGGAACCTGGACTCGGCCAAGGGGCAACAGATTACCGCGTTGCTGCGGCGGCTGGTCGACGAACATGACCAGACGATCGTCATGGTGACCCACGACCCCAACGTGGCCCAGCAAGCCGACCGGCTGGTGCGCCTGCGCGACGGACAGATTGAAAGCGACGAACGGGTCGGCGCGACGCAAACCTTCGCCGCCAGCGGCTGAAACATCGCAGCAAGCAAAGTCTGCACCTCTCCCTTGAAGGGAGAGGTCGCGAACGCAGTGAGCGGGTGAGGGTAAAGGCGTCGCTGGTCGAGAGACTTGGTGCTCGGTGGGAAGACTCTGATCGCGATACCTTTTGGCTTGCGACGTCTCTACCCTCCCCCCTGCCCCTCCCTGAGAGGGAGGGGTGTTTGTCGCGCACGCTGCAACGATCGATCGTGACTCGTAAGTTCCTAACCAAATCCAATACACCACCATGCTTTGGCATTTGAGCCGACGATTGTCTGCTGGCCGCCGTGGGCGCGTCTTGCTCACATTGTTCAGCGTGATCATCGGTGTCGGCACGATGGTTGCCACCCAGGTGGCCATCACGACCACCCGCCGCAGTTACGAGGCCATGAGCCACGCCATGAGCGGCCGGGCCGACTTGGAAATCACCAGCGGCGTCGGCCAAGGCATCGACATTGGTTTGGCCGAAGTAGCGGCCAAGCAGCGCGGCGTCGTCGCGGTCACGCCGGCCATTTCGCGCGCCAGCCAACTCTACTTCGAGAAGGAAAAGGCCAAGCTGCTGGTCCTAGGGGTCGAGCCCGACTCGCTGGCCGCCAAGCAAGACTATGAACTCCACGGCGGCCAGTTCTTCGACCAGGGTGAAGGGGCGGTCGTCGATCGTAACTTTGCCCGCAGTTTGGGCATCAAGCTCGATGACGAGATCAAGTTCCTGACCGGCCTCCGTGGCATGCAACGGGTGAAGGTCGTCGGGCTGATGGCCCCCAGCGGCGCGGCCAGCCTGATGCGCGGCGGCACGGTGCTGTTGCCCTTGCCGTTGGCGCAAAAGATGTTCGGCCTGGGCCGCAAGGTCGACGTGCTGCAACTGGAACTCGACCCGCACGCCTCGGCCGAGCAAGTGATCGCGTCGCTCACGCCCCAGTTGCCCGCCGGCGTGGTGATTCGCAAGCCGGCGGCCCGCACGTCGCTGGGCGAGGAAACCTTGCAGTCGTCCGAGCAAGGGCTGTCGTTCGCCGGCGGCCTCGCGCTGATTCTGTCGGTGTTCATCATTCTGAACACGTTCATGATGAGCGTCACCGAGCGCCGCGGGCAGATCGCGGTGATGCGCGCCATCGGCGCCACCCGGCGGCAGACCATGAACCTGATGCTGCTCGAAGCGACGACGCTGGGCATCGTCGGCTCGCTGCTGGGATTATTGTTCGGGCTGTTCGGGGCCTATTGGATCACGCGCGCCATGGAGCGCGTGCTGCAAGCGCAATTGCCGGCGTTGGTCGTCTCGTACGATCGCTTGGCGCTGGCGGTGATGTTGGGAATCTGCTTGTCACTGTTGTCGGCCTGGTGGCCGGGCTGGCGGGCCAGCCGCGTGTCGCCGCTCGAAGGGCTGGGGCAATCGCCGGCCGGCGAATGGCCGGGGCTGCCCAAACTGCTCGCCTCGCTGGGCCTGGTCGCACTGTTGATCGGCAGCACGTTGCTGACCCTGGCGATCTTGCGAATCCTGCCCATCGAGTTTGCCGTGCCTGGTGGTTGTGCGGCATTGATCGGCCTGGTGTTGGCCATTCCATCCTGCTTACGCCCCCTGTCGGGCGTGATCTCCTGGTTGCCGCGCCAGATTCGCCCGGTCGAAACGCAGATGGCTCTTGGCCAACTGCTGCTCCACCCGATCCGCGCCATGTTGACCGTTGGCACGGTATTTCTGGCCCTAGCGGCCGGCATCGCGCTGGGGACGACCATCCTCAACAGCACGCGCGACATCGACAACTGGGTCGACAAGCTGCTGGTCGCCGACTTCTGGGTTCGCGCCATGATGCCCGACATGGCCACCGCCAGCGCCGCCGACGTGCCGGCCGAGGTGGGGCAGGAACTGCGACAAGTCGAAGGGATCGAGCATGTCGGGACCATGCGCTATGTCAGCATGCGGGTCTCGAATCAGCCCGCCATGCTCATCGCCAAGCCGGTTGGTCCCCAGGATCGACTCCCCTTGGACCTGAAGGCGATCAGTGAAGCCGAGGCCGAACAGAAGCTACTGGCGGGCGAAGTGATCCTGGGTACCGCTCTGGCTCAGCGCGTCGGCAAAAAGGTCGGCGACCAGGTGCAACTCGACACCACCTCGGGGCCGCGCGACTTCCGCGTGGCCGCCGTGACCAACGACTATTTCGCCGGCGGGCTGACTGTTTACATGGAGCGGCAAATCGCCGAGAAAGCCCTCGGCATCTCGGGCGTCAATGCGTTCGTGGTCCGTGTCAAACCGGGACAGGCCGCGACGGTCGAAAAACAACTTCGCGCCATCTGCGACAAACACGGTCTCATGCTGCAATCGGCCGCCGAAGTGCGGCAGTTGGTCGACGGCATGAAGCTGGGAATTGTCGGTGGCTTGTGGGGGCTGTTGGCCCTGACATTGGTCGTGGCCGCGATCGGCATCGTGAATACCCTGACCATGAACGTCCTGGAACAGACACGCGAGTTGGCCCTGATGCGAATCGTGGCCATGACCCGCGGGCAAATGCGGGCCACGATCCTGATGCAAGCCGCGATGCTGGGGCTCATTGCCCTGGTGCCGGGCACGGCGGTGGGGGCGCTGCTGGCGTGGATCATGCATCTGGGGGCGACGAGCGAATTTGGCCACACGATGGCGTTTTCGCCTCAACCGGGGTTGATGGCGATCCTGCTGGCCGCGGCAGCGCTAACCGTGGTGATTTCTTCGCTGTTTCCCGCCGAACGAGCGGCGCGACTCAACCTGCTGACCGCGATTCACTGGGAATAAGCGCGCTTGATCGCACGTTCGCCATTTTCCCAGGATGACACCCCCTGGGCCTCGTATCGCCGGTGACACTTTCGGCGCCATCTGAATTTCGTTGCATTCTCTCCGTGCCGCGCGGTAGGCTTGAGGTGCGTGCCGATTGTGTAAGGTTCCGGTTGCCCCTTGTTCCGTGCGAACAGATGGTAGCCCGCGGCGCGAAGTCCGGTCGGTTCAGCGCCGCGGTTCCGTGGGTGCTGGCCGGAACGCCTCGCACCGCGCGTTGAACGACCAGGCCGACGCCACCGCGACGCCACTGTTAGTAGATCGCAGCGCCACGACGACATCGACCCGTGCCGTGCCATCTGTCCGCAGCTCACCCCAGGAGTGCGGGCCGTGGACATTGAACTCAGATTTTCGACCGAATCGGTCCTCGAAGCGGGTCCGCTCGATTCGCTCACCGTCGATCCGCGCCTCAGCATCGAACACGTCCTAAGGCTGATGCGCAACTACGTCTCGGGCAGCGTGCTCGTCTGTAGCGACGGCCAGTTGTTGGGCATTTTCACCGAGCGCGACGCGCTGCGATTGATGGCCCGCGGCTGCGACATGTCGGCGCCCATTTCGACCGCCATGGTCGAAAACCCGATCACGATTCGCAGCGACTCGTCCATTGCCCAGGCGATCCTGCGGATGTCGTCCGGCGGCTATCGACGGCTGCCCATCGTCGATGGCAACGGCTGCGCCACCGGCGTGGTGCAGGTGGCCGGCATCATCCACTTTCTGGCCGAGCTGTTTCCCAGAACCGTTTACAACCAGCCGCCGGTCAACGAGCCGGTGGCCTATGAGCGCGAAGGACCGTAGCGCCAAAGTATCGCAGGTGGGGAGCCGACGCGCCGCCCATCGTCCGCGATGCGCGGCGCGCCGGGCGTCGGCTCCCAGGTTGATTCGCACCGGGTTACCTTGCTGGGATTGATTCATGGCTACGGTCGAAAAGCCGATTCGGGACATCGAGGAAGCCACCGTTCGCTTCTGTGGCGACTCAGGGGACGGCATGCAATTGGCCGGCACTCAGTTGACCAACACGTCGGCCCTACTGGGGAACGACGTCGCCACGCTGCCCGACTTCCCCGCCGAGATTCGCGCGCCGCGAGGGACGCTGGCCGGGGTGAGCGGCTTTCAGATTCACTTCGCCAGCCACGACATTTACACCCCCGGCGACACGGTCGACGCGCTGGTGGCGATGAACCCCGCGGCGCTGGCCACGAACTTGTCCGACCTAGCGCCCGGCGGCACGTTGATCGTCAATGAAGACGAGTTCGAAGATCGCCAGATCAAGCAGGCCGGCTATCTGACCAATCCGCTCTCCGACGGCAGCCTGGACGGTTACCAGTTGTTCCGCGTGCCGATGACGCGGCTCACGCGGCTGGCCGTGGCCGAGCAGAACCTGGGCGTCAAGGAAAGCGATCGCTGCCGGAACTTCTTTGCGATGGGGCTGGTCTTCTGGCTGTACGATCGGCCGCTCGACCCGACGCTGCGCTACATCAACGACAAGTTCAGCAAGCGCCCCGAGATTGCCGAGGCCAACCGTCGCGCGCTCCGCGCCGGCGTGAACTATGGCGAGACCGTCGACGCCTTCACCAGCCATTATCGCGTCCGCCGCGCCAAGCTCGCGCCGGGCACCTATCGGAACATCATGGGGAACGAGGCGCTGGCCACGGGGCTGATCGCCGCGTCGAAGCTGAGCAATTGCGAGTTGTTCCTGGGCAGTTACCCAATCACGCCCGCCAGCGACATCTTGCACGAGCTGTCCAAGTTTAAGCATTACGGCGTGCGCACGTTCCAGGCCGAAGACGAAATCGCCGCCGTCACCTCGGCCATTGGGGCCGCGTTCGGGGGCAGCATGTCGGTCACCAGCAGCAGCGGCCCGGGCATCGCCTTGAAGCAAGAGGCGATCGGTCTGGCGGTGATGACGGAGCTACCGTTGATCGTCATCAACGTCCAGCGTGGTGGACCGAGCACGGGGCTGCCCACCAAGACCGAGCAAGCCGACCTGGGCCAGGCGATCTTTGGCCGCAATGGTGAATGTCCGCTGCCGGTGATTGCCGCCCGTAGCCCGGCCGATTGTTTCGAGGTGGCGATCGAGGCCTGGCGGTTGGCCACGCGATATATGACTCCGGTCATGCTGCTGAGCGACGGCTTCATTGCCAACGGCAGCGAGCCGTGGCGATTGCCCAACGTGGCCGACTTGCCGACGATCAGCGTCGAGCACCCGGGCGCGCTGAACGAAGGTGACACGTTCCGGCCCTATGCGCGCGACGAGCGGTTGGCGCGCCCCTGGGCCTTGCCCGGCACGCCGGGGCTGATGCACCGGATCGGCGGCCTGGAAAAGCAGGACATCACCGGCAACGTCTGTTACGACGCCGAGAATCATCAGCACATGGTCCATCTGCGCGCTCGCAAGGTGGCCAACATCGCCAACGACATTCCCGAGCAAACGGTCGACGGCCCGGCCAGCGGCGACTTGCTGGTGGTGTCGTGGGGCGGAACCTACGGCGCGTGCGCCACGGCCGCCCATCACGCCCAGACCGAAGGGCAAGCGGTCGCCCATTGCCATTTGCGATATTTGAATCCGCTGCCGCGCAACCTGGGCGAAATTCTATCGCGATATCGTCGCGTCTTGGTCCCCGAGTTGAACCGCGGGCAGTTACGGATGATCTTGCGGGCCGAATACCTGGTCAACGCCGTCGGCTTGAACAAGATCAAGGGCAAGCCGTTCGTCGTCGGCGAAGTGACGCGCAAGATCAACGAGCTGTTGAAAGGCGAAACGAACGGCGCGACGAACGGCGACGGTTTCGTCCCCACGCCCACGCAATCACCTGTCTCTTTAAGAGAAGGGTTGCAGGGAGACTAAAGAGATCACGCATTATCTGAGCATCCACCATCATAGAGTCAGCGCTAGCCCTTCTCCCTCCGGGAGAAGGTGGCCGGCAGGCCGGATGAGGGTCAACTCACCACCCGCTAACACAAGACAACCCGCAACCAACCGATCCAAGCATCGCATTCCCGGAACAGAAAGCGCACGCCACGATCATGGCTACTGAAATCTCACTTCCCGTGCTCAGCCCCAACGACTTTGCCAGCGACCAGGAGGTCCGCTGGTGCCCAGGCTGTGGCGACTATTCGATCCTGGCCCAGATGAAAAAAGTGCTCCCCACCCTGGGCGTGCCGCCGGAGCGGACGGTGTTCGTCTCGGGCATCGGCTGTTCGAGCCGGTTCCCGTACTACATGAACACGTACGGCATCCACTCGATTCACGGCCGCGCGCCGGCCGTGGCCACGGGACTAAAAGCCAGCCGGCCCGATCTGTCGGTCTGGGTCATCACCGGCGACGGCGACGCGCTGTCGATCGGCGGCAATCATCTGATGCACGCCATTCGCCGCAATCTGGACATCAACATCATCCTGTTCAACAACCAGATTTACGGCTTGACCAAGGGGCAGTATTCACCGACGTCGCCGCTGGGCAAGGTGACCAAGAGCACGCCGCTGGGCGCGATCGACAACCCGATCTATCCGCTGTCGGTGGCGATCGGCTGCGAGGCGACCTTCGTGGCCCGCTCGACCGATACCAACATCAAGCATCTGAGCATGGTGCTCAAGCGCGCCGCCGAGCACCGGGGCACGTCGTTCGTCGAGGTCTATCAGAACTGCCTGGTGTTCAACGATGGCGCGTTCGACTACGCCACCGAGCGCGATCAGAAAGTTGAACACACCGTCGAGTTGGAACACGGCAAGCCGTTGATCTTTGGCAAGAATCGCGACCGGGGCATCCGCCTGAACGGCATGAACCCCGAGGTCGTCGAGCTGGGGCGCGGCATCAGCGAGGATGACTTGCTGTTCCACGACGAACGGCTGCCCGAGCCAAGCCTGGCCTACCTGCTGAGCCGGATGCGGTACCCCGAGTTTCCCGAGGCAATCGGCGTGTTCCGCGACGTCGACCGGCCCCGCTACGAGGAATTGCTCAACGACCAGATCGCCGAAGCCCGCAAGGCGAAGGGGGACGGCGAGCTGGCCAAATTGTTTTCCGCGGGAGAGACGTGGACGGTGGAAGCTTAGTTTAAGGACACCAAATCACCCGCGCATCACCATCGAACGCCCCCGGTCATTGACCGGAGGCTAAAGTGAACGCGCCGTAGCATCCCAGGAGTCGCATCATGTCGATCTGTCCCTACTGTGGCGAAGAGAACATCGACGGCGCCGATGAATGCGTGCAATGCCAGACGTCGCTGGCCTATCTGACCCGTCCCAAGGCCAATTCGAGCCTCGAGGAAAAGCTGCTCCGCGACCGGGTCTCGATGCTGGCCCCGCGCCAGCCCATCGTCGTCAGCCCGGACGAGCACGTGGCCGAGGTGATCGATCTGCTGGTTGGACAGTCGATCGGTTGCATCCTGGTCGTCGAGGGGGACGTGGTGGTCGGCATCTTCAGCGAACGTGACGCGCTGATGCGGGTGAACACCGACTTCGACGCCTTGCGCCATCAGCCGATCCGCGACTTCATGACCCCGCGCCCCGAGATGATCGAAGCCTCGGCCCAGATCGCCCAGGCCTTGTCCAAGATGGACACCGGCGGCTACCGGCACATGCCGGTCACGACCAACGGCCGGCTGACCGGCATCGTCTCGATCCGCGACATCCTCGACTACATCACGGCGAATCTGTTGACCGATGCCGTGTAGGGGAAAAAGTTGCTGGTTGCTGGTTCCTTGTTGCTAGTGAAAGACCGATTGGCGTATTCTGCTTCACTAGCAACTCGCAACTCGATCAGTTGCTGCCGCTTTGTCGCAAGCCGCAACCGTTGTTCTTTCATCCGTTTTGAAAGCGCGAGCAGGCCAGCGCTAACCCTTCTCCCCCCGGGAGAAGGTGGCGGCGCAAGCCGCCGGATGAGGGTTCCGTGGCAATCTTGTTTCGTCCGCCAAATGCCTATCACCTCAATCGTGAATCCGTTGACGCCTAATCCCTCATGGTGAGTTGACCCTCATCCGGCCTTCGGCCACCTTCTCCCGGAGGGAGAAGGGTTGATGCAGGCCGTCGCCTGAATTGGAAGCATGACACTGCTGGACTGCGGAAAGTATTTGCTTATGAATCGCTCGCGATTAACGCTTGCCGCATGTTGCCTCATCGCCAACTTCGCACTCTCCGCCCGCGCCGACGAGCCAGGCGACAATCGGCTGCAACCGTGGCAAAGCGGCGTGAGCATTCGCCCCGTGTCGAGCGTCCCGGGCCGGCACACCATTCACAGCTACTACGTCTGCAACCCCGAGAGCCCCGATGGCCGGCAGGTGCTGTTCTATTCGTCCCTCGCGGCGAACGGACACACCGGCGATATTTGCTTTGTCGATCGCCTGACTGGCAGCGAAACGACCGTCGCCCGCAATGTTTCGTGCGAAGACGCCCATCGGGCCGCTTGTCAGCAGTGGATTTCCGGCGGCCGGCGCGTGGCGTTTCACGAAGTCCGCGACGGGCGCTGGTACGTCGTCGTGGTTGACGCCCAGACGCTCGAGCGGCGCGATCTGGCCGCCGATCGGCAATTGGCCTTCGGCGCGCCGCGCGGCGACTGGCTGCCGATCTATGGCTGTCACTGGGACCCCGGCGAGCATCGCGACCTGGAACTGGTGAATGCCGCGACCGGCGAAATCAAAACCGCGGTTCGCGCGACCGACGTCGAGCGGGCCTATCCCGACTGGCTGGCCAAGGAGTTCGGCGATAAGCGAACCTCGCTCTTCTTCCCGGTCCTCAGCCCCGATGGCCGGCGTGTGTTCTTCAAGATCGCGGCCGGCAACGGCGGCAGCGTCTATCAATCAAAGGCCGCCAGCCACCGGCAGGGACTGATCGGCTATGACCTGGAGCGCGGCCAACTCACCTTCCAGCGCGCCAAGTGGGGACACCCGGCCTGGCACCCCGATTCGCGCCGCGTGATCGAGATGGGGAACATCCTGATCGACGCTGAAGGCGGCGCGGTCACTAAGATTCCCAGCGAGCCTTATCTGAGCGGGTCGCACCCCTCGGTCAGCCCGGACGGCAAGCTGTTCGTCACCGACGGACTGCTGGGCGATCTTGGCGACGAGCCGAAGCAGTGGGGGGTGATGGTCGGCGACCTGCGCGGGACCGCGCATCAGGTGCTCCACCGCTTCGACAACTCGCGGGGAGCGAAATCGTGGCGGGTCTCGCACCCTCACCCGGCCTTCAGCGCCGACAACCGGCGCGTCTACTTCAACGTCAGCAACAGCGAGTGGACCACGCTCTACGTGGCCGAAGCTGGCGGCGCTGACTGAACCGAGACGGCCGGCGCCGCTTGAATTGGCGCTGACTGGCTTGCTGGCGCCGCGGGACTTGTCGGCGCCACCGGCATGTTCGCCGAAGCCGGCACCGCCGTCGCCGTGCCACTCGGCGCAGCCACCGGCGGAGTGAACAGCGCCGGGTGAATCACCTGCGGCTGCAGCGAGCGGGGCGTGAACGGCGAACCAGTCTTCAACTCGCGCAGATGTTCGAGCAGAATCCGCCGCACCTCCAACACCGCCAGCGGGTGGCGATGCACGTTCATGTGATCGGACGGCACGACGATCTCGGAGTTCACGCGTTCCAGGTGCGCGCTCTTGAACGCCACCACGCCATCGCCTTCGCCGGCGAACTTGCCGGCCAGGCCGCGCTCCGGAACCATGCCGACGATGTTGTGCGACTTGACCCACGGTGGCTGATCCGACTGGAGCATCACCGGCAAGACCGGCGATCGCGGGTCCAACGAGTCTAAGCTGGTTTTCACGCTCACCAACGTGGTGTCCCGGAACACGCCCGGGTTCTGCGTCACCACCTTCTCGGGCACCAACGAGCGCGGCAGCGAGATGAACTTTTGCGCCAGGTAGCGCGTGGTGTCGTTGGCAAAGCTGCTGCCGCGATGCGGCGTGGCAATGGTGATCAGCCGGCGAACCGACGGATTGGCCTGGAAGAAGAACATCTCGGCGAGCTGTTCCTTTTCCTCGAACGACGCTTTGACCACGTCGAACGGCTGGTCGCTTTCGATCTTCCAGAACGAGTCCTGGCTGTTGATCGTTTGCAGCTTCGAGACCAGGCCACCCATGCTGTGGCCGACCATCACCATCTGGTCGAAGGCCGGCTCGCGGCGCTCGGGATCGAATTGCTTGCGCACGGCGGCCAGGTCGCGGCGGCAGCGCGTGGCCGAGTTCCAGAACGGTTCGCCGGTCGGGTACAGGTAGAACCAAATCTGGTAGTTGTCGCGCAGCTCGGGCACGCTTCGCAGATCGTTGAACATCTCGGTCCACGTCAACGGACTCGACCACAGGCCATGCACCATCACCACCGGAATCTTGCCGGGCTGATAGGGCTGGAGCATGTAGAGCCCGGTCAGGTTTCCTTCCTTGTCGGGCCGCAACAGCCCGTAGGTCGCCAGATCGTTCAGCTTTTTGTTCTGGTTCAGGAAGTACGCCAGCGGCGTGCTCAGATCGCTTTCCAGCGGCACCTGGTTCTGGCCGACGGCCACCTTGGCGGCTTCCATCGGGTCGTACAGCTCGAGCAGCGCGCGGTGTCGCGCGCCGGGGCGCAGCTCGTTGCAGTTCTCGTCGGGCAACAGCCGCATGAACGCCGTCAGCGGGAAGGTCATCCCCTCGGGATAATACTTTTCCTGGTCGCCCTTCGTTTCCGGGCGTTTGCGAACCGCGATCAGCGGCACGCCCAGGCCATAGGCGCGGAACTGGTTGGTCAGCCCAGTCACCTCGAAATCGCTGGCGAACTTGATCTCTTCGATGTCCTCGGACTTCCAGGTCTGGCTAGACAGAGCGACCGTCACGTCGAATTTCTGCCACGCGGTCTCGATATGGTGCGTCCGGCCGGGCATCAAGCTTCCCTGCTTCTTGGCCAGTCGCAAGGTCGCTTCCAGCGCGCCGTTGTACAACTCGCACGCGCCGCGGAACTGGGGATCGTACGGATTGCGCAGCGAGGCGAACCGCGTGTCGAACAGGTACAGGTAGGAGTAGGCCACGCTCGCCCCGTAGTAGTCGAGCGCCGCCTTGCGATCGCGCGCTTCGACTTTCTGGCCGGCGCGGTAGCTCAGCTCGGCGAACGTGTACAACTTCTCGGCCGTCGGGTCGTGCTCGATCACCGATTGCAAGTCGGTCAACAGCTTGGCCGGGTTGCCGCGCAGCTCCTCGGTCAAGTTGTACTGACGCAGCACCTGCATCGACCGTTCGGTGGCCTCGGTCTTGGTGCGCAGCTTCAACTGATCGACCAGCGGATTATTCGGTGCCGAGCGGACGTTCAGGTACTTGGGCGTCGCACAGCCGACGACGAGCACTAGGGCCAGGCTCGACACCAGCGCCGCCGCGCGCAGCGACGCCCGCGGCGCGCTCGTCGAGCGCGCGGTCTGAGCGATCGGCATCAAGGTCGGACAACGATTCATCGGCCGCAATGATTACAGGCGGGGAACCAGGCGGTTTGCTGGGCAAGTGTGCGGCGCAGGTCTTGCTATGGACCGTTCGGCGCGCGGCACCGCCCGATAGGGACCGGGGTGAATAGGAAATTCCGCGCTAAGGGTCAATGCCGAAACGGGTTGAGCGAGTTGCTGGCGCTCGCCAAACACAACCCGACGGGTGGCCCGGACAGCTTGCCTGTCCGGGTCGCGACAGCGACGAGAGGCACTCGAACTCGGCCACTACAAGCTCGCTTCCGTAACGCAGAACCCTCTTGTGGCTGCGCCACCACGGACAACAAGTTGTCCGGGCGACCCGAGTTAATGTGATTTTCCTCGGGAAATCCCCGGGATTCTGCCCCCGCCATCAAGCGCGTACAATGCACACACTCCCGCTGCCAGCAACGACCCGCTAGCGAGCACTCGCCGGCGACCCGCGACTGGCCCGGGGGCGTATCAGAAAGTATCGCCACGACGCCGCTTGCCAGCATTGGAAACGGAACCGCTTCATGCCACCTCGGGTCATTCACAATTTCGACGAGCTGCAATCGCTGGTCGGCCAGAAGCTCGGCACGAGCGATTGGTTCGAGATCACCCAGGAGCGGGTCAACGCTTTTGCCGACGGGACCAGCGACCATCAGTGGATTCACACCGACCCGGTGCGGGCCGCCAAGGAAAGTCCGTTCGGCACCACGGTGGCGCACGGGTTCTTGACCCTCTCGCTGATCCCGGTGCTGGTCCAACAGATTGTCGACTTTCACGGCGTGAAGCTGATCGTCAACTACGGGCTTAATCGGGTCCGCTTCCCCAGCGCGGTCAAAGTCGGCGCCCGGGTCCGCATGATCTGCGAGCTGTTGGAAGTGAAGGATCTGCGCGGCGTGCTGCAAGTCACCTGCAAACAGACCTTCGAAATCGAAGGCGAGGCCAAAGCCGCCTGCGTCGCCGAAACCATCGTCCGACTCTTTTCGTAGTCCTTCCGTGGCTCAGTTTATTTCACCACAGAGACACAGAAAGCACCGAGGAAGACACGGAGCAATGCGGCAGGCATTTTGAACCGCAAAGACGCAAAGATCGCAAAGGAAAAAGGGAATGCGTCTCGAATCGCGGAGCTATGAATCTACAACACCCTCACTCTCTGCGCTGCTCAGCGTCCGCTGCAATTCCATTCCTTTTGTCTTTCTTAGCGTCCTTTGCGTCTTAGCGGTTCAAATCCTCTTCTGAGCAGCGACTACCGGCGCGCGGACGTGGGTTGCTGTGACGGCTGCAGGCGGCGTTCGACCGCCAGCTTTTCCAGCAACTCGGGCGAGGCCCGATCCAGGACGATGATCTCGCTCTTGGCCCGCGGATCGTTGAGCGACCGAACAATGCAGATCAACTCGGCCCCTTCGCTCTTGGCGCTCAACTGCTCAAGCAGCACCTGCTCGCCAGACTGAAGTGACGCAGGCTGAGTGGCGGGAACGGCCGCCACCGGCGTCGTGATCGTATCGAACGGCACAGGCGCCACGGTTTTATCTGCCGCCCCAGCGCCGGCGATCACGCGGTCGAGTTCGTGCTTGGCCAACTCGGCGTGAATCACCTTCAGCGACGCGAACAAGCCTTCGTTGTCCTTCGGGTCAGCCGCATTGCAGACGCCGATCAACAGCCCCTCGGCGGTGAACAGCCCGCCGCCACTGCGACCCTGCACCGGTTGGCCAGCAGTCTGCAGATTGTCGGCCCCCAGGTATTTGTTGATCGCGGTCACGCGCGTCAGCCGGGCGCTCGACGGCCCGCCGTGGTCGCAACCAATGCTGACCACCGGGTCGTCTTTGGCGATAGTATAATCGCGCGGCGCGACGCGGGCCGGCTGCACGCCGCAGCCGGGCCGAATGCTCAGCAAGGCGATGTCTGGTTCAATGCTGTAACCAATCAGCCGAGCTGGCAGCTTTTGCGGCGCACCAGGGGCGAGCAGATCGACTTCGATCTTCCCCTTGCCTTGCGATTCGCGGAACACGTGGCCGCAGGTGACGATCAAGGCCTCGCCCGATTGAGTGTCAATGATCGTGCCCGAGCCGACCGAGTGGCCGCTGGCATCGTTGATCCGCAAGCGAACGCTGGCCGCAGTCAGTCGATCGACCATGCCGTCGGTCGCGTTGCTCGGCACTGGAGGCACGCAATTGACGTACGGCGTTGCCGGCATGTTCGCCGGCGCTGAGCTATTCACCGCTGCGTCGACATTCGGCGATTGGACGTGCGGAATGGCCGGGCCGGTGGCCGCGGTCAGTTGCCGTTGTGCCGGCTGGGGCTGACGCGCCCCCGCGGCGGTGAACATGGCAATCAGCTTATCGGCCGTCGTCGCGCCGACCACCCGCTGGACTTCGCGACCGTCGACCACCAGCACGAAGCACGGCACGCCGGTCACGTTGAACTGTTTGGCCAAATCCTTCTGCGCGTCGACGTCGATTGCTTGAACCGGATAGCCGGCGGCTTGCAGTTGCTGAATCGCCGGCTGCATCTGCCGACAGGGGCCACACCAACTGGCGGTGAAGTCGAGCAACACCGGCTGGCCGGGGCTCGCAAGCGCAAGCGACAACAAGACCATCTGCACTGCGACCATGTTTCCCTCCGTGGATCGTGTCGCCGCATTGATTATTTTTATAGGCCAGGCGCGATCGAGCCGTTCCCTGCTCGATCCCTCGCCGGCGAACCCCGCATGCCGTCCGCGCATCCTTGCTTGGTCGGCACAGGGGAGGCGAATCTTGGTCAAAGTCCCTGTTTCGAGCAATGGCAATCGCGCGATTTTAGGCAGCCGGGGGAGGCCCGTTCGGGGGCCGATCGCACTAGCCGCTAGCACGTCGCTTCGGCTACATTGACCACGCGTTTTGCCGCTGGTTTCAGCGGCGGATTTCGACCACAACGACACGACGAACACGACGTAAGACAGAGAAAGAAGAGAGTTGAGCCGCAAAGACGCAAAGATCGCAAAGGCGGAAGGAAAGGCATTTTGAATCGCAGAGAGCGCAAAGGATCGCGGAGTTAGAATTCTGGTATTCCTCTCTCTGCGCAACTCTGCGTTCTCTGCGATTCCATTCCTTTTTGTCTTCCTTTGCGAACTTTGCGCCTTTGCGGTTCAAATGATCTCTCTTTGCATTAAAGGTCGTGTCGTCGTGGTCGAATCTGTCTTGTTCCTTGTCCGCACGTTTTGAGTTTTGATCCATGCCCCGTCGTATTCTGGTTACCAGCGCGCTCCCCTACGCCAATGGCCACATCCACCTGGGCCACTTGGTCGAGTACATCCAAACCGACATCTGGGTGCGGTTCCAGAAGCTGACGGGCCAGCAATGCGTCTATATCTGTGCCGACGACACGCACGGCACGGCCATCATGATCCGCGCCCGGCAAGAAGGGCGCAGCGAGACGGCGCTGATCGCCGATATGAAAGCCGCCCACGAGCGCGACTTCGCCGGCTTTCAGGTCGCGTTCGACCATTACGGCTCGACCAACAGCGACTCGAACCGCAAGTTGTGCGCCGAGTTCTGGGCCGCGCTACGCAAGGCGGGCCTGGTCGTCGAGCGGAGCGTCGAGCAGCTTTACGACCCGGTCGCCGGTACGTTCCTGGCTGATCGATTCATCAAAGGCACCTGTCCGAAGTGCAAGTCTCCCGACCAGTACGGTGACAGTTGCGACAAGTGCGGCTCGACCTACAGCCCGACCGAGCTGATCGACCCGCGCAGCACTCTGTCGGGCGCGGCGCCGGAACTGCGCGCGGCGCACCATTGGTTCGTCCAGACCGAGCAGTCCCACGAGTTCCTCGACCGCTGGACGCAAGAGCACGATCACTTGCACCCGGACGTGGCCAACTGGCTCAAGGCGGCCTTTCTGGCCGAGCCACTGCGCGACTGGGACGTGACGCGTCCGGCGCCGTACTTCGGCTTCGAGCTGCCCGACGCGCCGGGCAACTACTGGTACGTCTGGTTCGACGCGCCGATCGGCTACCTGGCCAGCACGGCCGATTGGTGCGCCAAGCATGGCGAGGACTTCCTGTCGTGGTGGAAGAACCCGACGACCGAAGTCCATCACTTCATTGGCAAGGACATCACGTACTTTCACACCTTGTTCTGGCCGGTGATGCTGAAAGCCGCCGGCTATAACTTGCCGCACAAGGTTCACATTCACGGCTTTCTGACGGTCGACGGCGAGAAGATGTCGAAGACCAAGGGGACGTTCATCCGCGCGGCCACCTATCTGAACTATCTGGACCCGGCGTGGCTGCGCTATTTTTACGCCTCGAAGCTGGGGCCGAAGCTCGACGATCTGGACCTGAACCTGGAAGAGTTCACCACCAAGGTGAACAGCGACCTGGTCGGCAAGATCGTCAACCTGGCCAGCCGCACCGCTCACTTTGTCGAAACGCTGTCGGCCAAGTATCCCGACGACGGCGGCTTGTTCGCCGCGGCGGCGGCCGAGGGCGAAACGATCGCGGCGGCCTACGAGGCGTGCGACTTTAACAAGGCCATGCGCCACGTGATGGCCCTGGCCGACAAGGCCAACGAATATGTCGACGCCCAGGCGCCGTGGAAGCTGAAGAAGGATCCGGCCCAGGCCGACAAGCTGCGCGATGTCTGCACGATTGTGCTGAACTTGTATCGGCAGTTGGTCGTGTACCTGGCCCCCGTGTTGCCCCGGCTGACCGAACAGTCGGGCACGCTGCTCGGCGACCCGATTGTCGATTGGCGGCAGGCGCAGCAGCCGCTGGTCGGCGCGAAGCTCGCGAAGTTCGAACACTTAATGACCCGCATTGACCCCAAACAGGTGCAAGCCATGATCGACGCCAGCCGTGAAGAAACGCCCGTGACTCCCGCCGCGCAGGCTTCGTCGAGTACGCCATCGGCTTCGTCGAGCGCGCCTACTGCCGCTTCAAGCGCGCCAGCCGCCGCCTCGAGCGCCGCCGCGCCGTCGGCTTGGAACGACACGGCGGACGCTTTGGCGAACGAGCCGCTGGTGGCCGAGCGAATCACCATCGACCAGTTCACCAAGGTCGACCTGCGCGTGGCCCGGGTGATCGCGGCCGAGGAGATTCCCAAGGCCAAGAAGCTGTTGAAGCTGACGCTGTCGCTGGGCGGCGAAGAGCGCCGCAACGTGTTTGCCGGTATCAAGAGCAAGTACAAGGCCGAGGAACTGGTCGGCCGGCTGGTGGTAATGGTCGCCAACCTGGAGCCGCGGCAGATGACCTTTGGCATCAGCGAAGGGATGGTCACGGCCGCCGGCGCGGGGGGCGAAGAGATTTACCTGCTCGCTCCCGACAGCGGCGCCAAACCCGGCCAACGCGTACACTAAACGTGCGCGCTCGGTGACAGTTCGGTTTTTCACCGCAGAGGCGCAGAGGACGCAGAGCATCGCGGAGGAAGCTGCGAGAAGGGTTTCATCGCGCGGCGATCTCATCGCTTCCATCATCCCCGGGTGCCATGCTCAAGTCAGCAGACTTGAGCATGTGAAGCGGGCACAAAGCATGCTCGCGCGTAGCTGAAGTCGTGGGACTTCATTCGTTGTCTCGCCCGCCGCTCCGAAGCCTTGCGACTTTGGCTACATGGCGCCGGGCCACGGACGGGCTCGCTTATCACTCGATCGTGACGAACGTCGCGCTAGCCGCGCCCGCCTTCGCAGCAGGTTTCGCAGATGCGGTGGCAATCGGCACATTGCAGCTTGGCGCGAATGTCGATCAGCCGCCCGCCGCAAACCGGACAGAGCGGCGCGGTGTTCGCGCCCAAGCGCTGACACGCCGACTCCGAATTCAGACGCTCATCGGTCGCAGGATGGTGTTGCATGGGCGTCAGTGTAGCGCGAACGTGCATTTTCGTGTAGTAGGCCCGTCCGCGCACACGCGCCAGCACGCTAACGACACAAGCAGCCGACGCATCGCCATGCCCCATCGCGGCCAAGGCCGCGCACCCTCGCCCCTTGTGGGAGAGGGTGGCGAGCGCAGCAAGCCGGGTGAGGGGTGGAAGCGTGAATGGCTTCGTGTTGCAGGGCTTTGGGCCCTGAATGTTGCCGTGGCGCACCGACCGTCGTACAGTGGTGTCCCGTAAGGCACCATTGTCTAGGAGAAGAACCACTGCCGTAATCCAGGCAACCATGAAAACAATTCGATCTGACGTGTGAACGTCAGTTCTGCTTCCTACAACGACCAACCTGGGCCGCAAGGCTCTTGAATGCACAGAAGCAGCACTGCCACGTCCCCGCAAGGGGGCGTCGGCTATTGCTGTTCTGTGCGCCCTTGGTCGGGCAGTAGGAGCGGTCGTAGTTCGGCGCTCCCGTTTTTATTCCGACAGGGGACACAAGCATGGCAAATCAATGGTTCGTGGTCCGCAATGGCAAGGAACAAGGCCCGTTCACTTCACAACAGTTGCGAACCTTTGCCTCACAGGGGCAACTTCGCCCTGCCGATGACCTTCGTCGGGACGACATGAAGGTTGCCGTCCATGCGCACACGATCAAGGGCTTGTTCCCGGCCGCTGAAGTGGTCTCGGCGCCAACCGCGACGGCGCCAACGCCACCCGCGCACGGCACAATTACGATCTTTCGAGAACCGTCGTCAACGGGCTTTATGTACGGTCTGGGGGTATCAGTCGATGGAACCGCCAAAGGCCGTGTCGGTGGTGGGCTGCTTTCGGGACTCATGGATGTCGCCATGTCGAGAAGGCATTCCATTACGTTCGAGCTTCCCGCAGGTGAACATGTCGTTGACATTGCGGGCGGTGGCCTCAAGCGCAGTTCAACCATACTCGTCGAGCCAGGAACCACGGCTCGGTTTCAGGCGTTTTTCAGCAACCGCGGTGCTCTCGGTGGGGGTATCAACTTCGTTGCCGGGAATGGTGGCACGATCTTGCCAGCCAATCCTACCGAAGCACCGGCGAAGAAAAAGAGAAGCTTAACGAAGGTGGCTTTTGCCACAATGGGAGCGATGGTCGTCCTGTTCGGAGCAATGCGAGGTTGTAGTCAGTCGACCAACACGGACATCCAGATGGTCAAGACCGGATCGTTGGAGACGCATCCGGGCATTGCGATGGGGCCTCTCGTCAATAGTTTCCTGGGACACGCGAAATGGAGTTCTGGAACCACATCGAAAGGCCAGCGATACGTCAATGTTACGGGGGACATGACTTTTCAGGGAAAAAAGGTTCGTGGTTTGATCCAGTTCCTGGTGACCGATGACAATTTTGAGTTTTATGCCTTCGAGATGAACGGCATTCCACAGAACGACCTAATGACCGCTGCCCTGATCGCAAAAATGTATGAGGAATTTCAGCGGTCGCAGTAGGTTGCAATAGCCCAGGACTCTCGGCAATTCGGCGGCATCCGCGTGGACCCAAGAAGACGTCGAGCAAAGTCAGTAAACGAGGCTGCCTCCAAGTAGCCACTCAACGCATTCTGAACGAGCTTCAAAGCGCTCGAAAACGCCAGCTTCAAAGGGCTGGGCCAAAGCCTGACCTGCATGTCTCGGCCACGCTACGCCGCTTCTTTCCGTTTTGGGCGGAACCAGCTCACCACTTTGCCCCCTGTGCGGTAGGCCAGGCGGATCATCCGCGGCAGCAAGACGATCGTGACCAACGTGGCCACGATTACCAGGCCGATCGCCAGCCACGGCAACCAGATCGTCAGCGCCACCGTGAAGAAGCTGGTGATGTCCTCGGCCACGCTGGCCGCGATGTTGGTGAACGGCTCGGGGCTGGCGTTCAAGCCGACGCGCGTCGCCGACTTAACCGCGTGCGAACCGGCCGCCAGCGTGCCCCCCAAGAGGAGCGCGCACATCTGGAACGTCGGCGAGGCGTCGCTGGCTGCCGCATAGGCCAACAGCGCGCCAGCCGGCGGGCGGATGAATGTATGGACCGCGTCCCAGGTGCTGTCGAGCCAGGGAATCTTGTCGGCAAAGAACTCGATCGCGTACAGCACGGCCGCAATCGCGATCACGGCCGGGTGTTCGAGGACCGCCATCTTTTCGGGAAGTTCCACCGCGCCCAATCGGCCGGCCAGTCCCAGCGAGGCGATCGTGGCATAGACGTTGAGCCCGCTGGCCCAAGCCGGGCCGACGATCAATGCCAAGGTATGGTGCATGTCCATCGTTGTTGTCTCGCTCGCAATGCGGCGCGCGGGCCTATGTCCCCGCGGCTAGAGCGCATCTCGCCACGTTCTAGTGTCTGGGTGGCACGTCCGTCCTTCGGGCGTGGGGAAGCTTGTACCGACCTCGATATTTGATCGGCGACTTCCCACGCCCTGCGCTGCGCTTGGGACGTGCCACCCCCGCTACAGTCTCTTGAGAGTTGCTCTAAACGGGGACGTGCGGAATCGCCGTCTCCCTTCTCCTCTCGCAACTCTCCTCTCTTTTCTCCCCTGCCCCCACTGTACCCGACCGCTCGAAAGCAGGGTATCATCAGAAGGTCATTCCCTCGACGGGGCACGCCATGGCCGTTGATCTTCCCAGCATCATCAAACAACTTGCCGACACGGGCGTTGTCCCGCCGGCCGCGCTCGGGGAGTTTACACCGCCCAAGGCCGCGCCCCAGTCGGTCGAGGAACTGCTGGCCGCGCTGGTCAAGCAAAAGCACCTGACGCCGTTTCAGGCCGCCCAGTTCAAAGCCGGCAAGGGTCGGGCGCTGATCCTCGGCGCGTACACGCTGGTCGATAAGATCGGCGCCGGCGGGATGGGGCAAGTCTTCAAGGCCCATCATCGGCGGATGGATCGGCTGGTGGCGATCAAAATGTTGCCGCCGGCCATGACCAAGGACGCCGCCGCGGTGGCGCGCTTCGAGCGCGAGGTGCGCGCGGCCGCCAAGCTGCGTCACCCGAACATCGTGGCCGCCGACGACGCGGCCGAAGCCAACGGCGTGTACTTTCTGGTCATGGAATATGTCGACGGGCGCGATCTGTCGGCGCTGCTCAAAGAACGCGGACCATTGCCAGTCGACGAAGCGGTGGGCTACATCGCCCAGGCAGCCCGCGGACTGGCGTACGCCCACAAGAGCGGCGTCGTCCATCGCGACATCAAGCCGGCCAACTTGCTGGTCGATCAAGAAGGAACCGTCAAGATTCTGGACATGGGGCTAGCGCGGATCGAAAGCGCCAACGCCACCGACCATCAACTGACGAACACCGGCACGGTGATGGGGACGGTCGACTACATGCCGCCGGAGCAGGCCAACGACACTCGGCGTGCCGACGCGCGGAGCGACATCTATTCGCTCGGCTGTTCGCTGTATCGAATCGTGACCGGCGAAAGCGTGTACGGCGGCGACACGGTGGTGCAAAAAATCCTGGCCCACCTGAACGACCCGATTCCGTCGCTGGTGGCCCGGCGGCCCGATGTGCCCGCGGCGCTCGACCAGGTTTTTCAGCGGATGATCGCCAAGCGCCCCGACGACCGCTACCAGACGGCGGCCGAGTTGGTGACGGCACTCGAAGGTTATCGCAATTCGGGGGCAAGCACGTCGTCCGCCAGCGGCTCGTTCGGCTCGCTGCCCAGCACGACTGCCGGCGGCAGTTCCCCCTCGGCCACCCAGCGCGAAAGTTACGTCGAAGACGGTATGACGGCGGCGCTGGGGCAGCAGCAACTGAAGGGCATTCACGACTACGAGCAGACGGCGTCGAACATCGCCCCCGACATCGACACCGATCCCAAGAGCCAAATCGTCATCAAATCGACGGCTTCGCGCGGCAAAGCGTCCCCGCGCGCCGCGGGCGCCGGCGGCAAGCCGCCGCTGAAGAACCCGCTGGTCTTGGCCGGCGCGGGGGGCGCGGCCTTCCTGATGGTGGCGTTGGGCTTGTGGTGGTTCGTGTTCCGCGACAAGCAGGGGAAAGAAGTCGCCCGGGTCGAGGCCCAGCCCGGCGTTAAGGTGCAGACCGCGCCGGGTACGACGGTGGAGCTGAAGAAAGAACCGGAACAGCCCACGTTCCAGATCGGCACTGGCGTGGCGACGCCGACGGACAACGCGACCGCCCAAAAGATCACCACCTACCAGCAGCCCGCGTTTAAGAACTGGCTGGCGGTGACGTCAACCTTGGCGGCCGACAAACAAGTCGAGGCGGTGCGCAAAAAGCTGCAAGAGTTGAACCCCGGGTTTGACGGGAACCTTTCGCCGACGATCAAAGACGGCTACGTGGATCAGATTCGCCTGGTCAGCGATCGGATTACCGACCTGTCGCCGCTGCGGGCTTTGCGGCAGTTGCGATCGCTGGCTTGCTCAGGTGCGATTGGCAAGACGGCGCCCTTGGCGGATTTATCGCCACTCGAAGGACTGCCGCTGCACGGTCTGGACGTAGGCTACTCGCGGGTCACGGACTTGTCCCCGATCCGCGGCTTGCCGCTCAAGAACGTCTACCTGGTCAACACGCTGGTGAGCGACCTATCGCCTCTAGAAGGTTGCAAAGAGTTGCAGACCGTCAACGCCTACGGCTCGCGCGTCACGGCGGCCACCGTGGCGTGGCTGCAAAAGGCGCTGCCCAGTTGCAAGATCGAATGGAACGATCCGGCCCGGGCGACAATTTCCGCTGATCCAGAACGTAGGGCCGCGGAATGGGTGCTGAGTAAAGGGGGTTATCTTAAAGAGGCTGCCGACATTGAGATGCGCAGCCTCCCCCAGCGAACACTTCAGATTACCAGCGTTGCCCTAAAAAGAGATCCCAATGGCATGTTGGCCGATCAAATCATCGATGCCGACCTGTTGCATCTGTTGGATCTCAAGTCGTTGAACTCGGTGATGCTCAATGAACAGACGATGATTGCCGACGAAGGTCTCGGGATTCTGCAAGGGATTCCCACGCTCCAAGGCTTGATTCTTAGTGGCACCGGAGTTTCGAATTCAGGGTTGTCTTACCTGAAGTCCATTCGCGCCCTGCGCGTGTTGTATCTCGACGGCACGGCAATTAATGACAACGGACTAGCGCACCTTTACGGCCTGAAGACGCTGAGTGTGGTAAGGCTGAATAAGACGAAGGTCACCGCCGCCGGCGTAGCCGCCCTGCAACGAGCCTTGCCCAACTGCAAGATCGAATGGGACGGCGCGACTGCGACGGCGAGCCTACCAGCAACTGCGACGCCTGCGGTTGCCGTCGCGCCGTTCGACGCGGCACAAGCCAAGGCGCACCAGGCTGCCTGGGCCAGTCATTTGAAAACTCAGGTCGAGATGACCAACGGCGTCGGTATGCGGATGACGCTGATCCCGCCCGGCCAGTTCCAGATGGGGAGCTCCGATGAGCAGTTGGCCGACGCCATCAAGTCCGGGTTGCAGCCCAACTGGGCCAAAGGCGAAGGCCCGCGCCACCAGGTTTCGATTACCAAGCCGTTCTTGTGTCAAGCGACCGAAGTCACGGTGGGGCAGTTCAAGCGATTTGTGGACGCCACGGGCTTCAAGTCCGAAGGCGAAGCCGCCGGCAAGAACTTTCGTTCGCCGGGATATGTGACGACGGATGAGACGGCGGTGACCTATGTCTCGTGGAACGACGCGGTCGCTTTCTGCAACTGGCTGAGCGTTAGCGAGAACCTGACGCCTTGTTATTCGGGCTTGATCGGCAACTGGAAGTACGAACCTGCCGGGGGCTATCGATTGCCGACGGAGGCCGAGTGGGAATACGCTTGTCGAGCGGGAACCGCCACTCAGTTTCATTTTGGCGACGACGGCAAGTTGGCTTCCGACTACGGCTGGTATGCCAGCAACTCGGACAAGCGGGCCTGGCCGGTGGCCAGCAAGCGACCGAACGCCTTTGGCTTGTACGACATGCACGGCAATGTTTGGGAATGGTGCCAGGACTGGTATCAACAGGTCTACGACGTGCGGCAGAGCAGCGACCCCGAAGGCCCATCGTCGGGCACGCAGAAGATTTGTCGCGGTGGCACCTGGGCGCATATCACGCTGATGGCGCGAAGCGCCTATCGGCTGGGCATGCCCCCCACATTCGTCGGCACCAACCATCACGGCTTCCGCGTGGCTCGCACGCTCGACGCCATGAAAGCGGAAGCGGGCTTAGCGGCGAAGGCCACGCCGACAAAGAAGCTCGCCTATCTTGACCCGGCCTTCCAGCAATGGGTCACCGACACGCAGAAGCTCTCGGCCGAAAAGCAGATCAAAGCCGTCAGCAAGAAGCTGATGGAGTTGAACCCGGGGTTTGATGGGAAGGTCACGAACACCGAAGGGAACGGCTCGCCGACGATTGAAAATGGTGTGGTTACACGGTTGTGGTTCTACTGCGACGAAGCGACCGACATCTCGCCAGTGCGAGCGTTGGAGGGTTTGACGTTTCTACGGTGCATGGGTAGTAGCCCTGGCAAAGGCAAGGTGCTCGACTTATCTCCGCTGCAAAACATGAAATTGACAGGTATTATGTGTGCGTTTACGCAGGTGTCCGATCTGACGCCGCTGGAAGGAATGCCGCTGGCTTTCCTGGGTATTGCCTCCACCCAAGTGACTGACCTTTCGCCACTACGCGGGATGAAACTAGATGAACTGAATTGCTCTGACACTCCAGTGTCGTCGCTATCGCCGTTACAAAGCATGCCTCTGAATAGATTGATTTGTTCCGGCACACAAGTATCCGATTTATCGCCGCTTGAAGGTTGCCAGAGCCTTCAATTACTGAGAATCACATCCACCAAAGTCACCACCACACAAGTCGCTGCCCTGCAAAAGGCGCTGCCCAACTGCAAGATCGAATGGGACGATCCGGCGAAGGCGACTGCTCCCACAAAAAAGCTCGCCTACACGGACCCAGCCTTTCAGCAGTGGGTCGCCGAGACGCAAAAGCTGCCGGCTGAGAAGCAGATCGAAGCCGTCAGCAAGAAGCTGATGGAGTTGAACCCGGGGTTCGATGGAAAGCTCGGTGGGATTCATGGCCGACCTAAGCCAGGTATTGAAAATGGCGTCGTAACTGACGTGGCTCTGAACAGTGACGTGCTCACTGACCTGTCGCCGTTGCGCGCGTTAACCCGACTGAAGAACATCGACGTCTGGAACAGCGCTGGTCGCGCGGGCATCCTGGCCGATTTGTCGCCGCTCGAAGGCCTTGCCCTGAACCACCTGACCGTTCCGAATACCCAGGTTTCAAATCTGGCGCCGCTCCGAGGAATGCCGTTAGCCACGCTGGGCATCGGCAGCACGGCAGTCAGCGACCTGGCGCCGCTACGCGGGATGCCGCTGCAGTTACTGTATTGCGACAAGACACAGGTGGCCGATCTGACGCCGTTGGAAAACACTCAGCTTACTCACCTCAGAATCACCAATACCAAGGTGTCGGCGGCCAGCGTCCAAGCCCTGCAAAAAGCCCTGCCCAACTGCAAGATCGAATGGGACGGCGCGGCGAAGCCCACGAAGAAGCTCGCTTACCTTGATCCCGCCTTCCAGAAGTGGGTCGCCGACACGCAAAAGCTGACCGGCGACCAGCAAGCGGCCGCGGTCGTCAAGAAGTTGCAAGAGTTGAATCCCGGCTATGACGGGACAGCCTGGCCGAAGGTCGAGAATGGTACGGTCACGGAGTTCACGCTGATTACCTCGAACGTGAGCGACATCTCGCCGATCAGGGCGTTGGCCGGGCTAAGCCGTCTGAACAGCAACGGCGACAGCCAAAAGATCGACGGCAAATTGGAGGACTTGTCACCGTTGCAAGGGATGCGGATCACGCAACTCATTTGTCGCAAGAACCCCCGGCTGAGCGATCTTTCGCCGTTACGGGGACTGCCGTTGCGAGAGCTTTCCATCTACAACACGGCCGTTGTTGATCTGTCACCGTTGGTGGGGATGCCACTGAACAACCTGGCCATTAACGACACCATGGTGGTAGACCTTGCGCCGTTAAGAGGCCTGCCCCTGACCGAACTGGCGATTTACCACACGCCCATTGTCGAGCTGTCGCCGTTGCAGGGGGCCCCTTTAATTACCCTCCGCGCTGGTTACAGCAACATCGCTGACCTGTCGCCACTGGCAACATGCATGGGCCTGAAGCAATTGGACCTGAAGAAAAGCAAGGTCACCGCGGCCGGCGTGGCCGCCCTGCAAAAAGCCCTGCCCAATTGCCAAATCGATTGGGATGGCGCGGCGGCCGCCAAGTAAGCTGTTTGACGCCGTCCATCGTTGGGGGATTGCCATGAGCCGCGTCGCGCCTTGGATGTCGGTGTTTGTCGCCACCTGCGCGGCCATTACCTTCGGCGACTCAAGCCCGGCCCAGGCGGCCAGCTACAAACTCGAAATGCCCAAGGAGGCGTTCGGGTTCAACGGCACGCTCGTGGCCACCGTGGCCAAAGCCCCCGACAAGGTTTACGGCTGGTTCGAGATTCAGATCGTCGACGTCGCCGCCTTTGGCCGACAGAACAAGTCGAAGCTCAAGAACCTGCCCGCGCTGAACAAGGCCTGGCAAGGCAAGTACGTGGCGATCCTGGGCGTAAAAGACATGCCTGAGCTGAAGGTGGGTGACACGGTCACGGTCAACGCGGCGGTCCACGAGGTCCACCTGCGGGCGACGAAAGTCGAACTGGGCAACCATCGCCCAGCCAAGCCGACCGCCAAGCCGCCCGTGAAGAATTGATCTCGACGTGGTGTTCTGCTGGCTAAATGGGCGTCACGTTTTCCTGGGGCTTGCCAGTTCTCGCGTCAACCGGGTCGGCTTCCCGCGCTTGCGATGCAACACCTGGTCGGGGCGCCGCGAGGGAGTTACTCGCGAGCGATACCCACCGTGCTGAAGCAGCCCAACGAGGCGAGGGCTTGCGAACTGAAACATGGCCGACCAGACAAAGTTGGCGCCGGACTTACGGCTAACGCTTGGCGCGAGCCTGTTTCTGGGTTAAAGGCACCTCACGACACTTTCTCGACCATGCTTGTCGCAATTACAATGGAGGCTCGCATCCCTGAAACATCATTCCCTAAGGTTTTCCAATGAAAATGGAATTGGCTGTAGGCATCGGTCTGGCTTGGTTCGCGGCGGTCGCATTCGCGGTGGGAGCTGAGCCAGCGACATCGAGCGGCACTCTCGACGCGGGTGTCGGTATCGTGGACATCACCCCCACCGAACCCGTCGTACTGGCCGGGTCGCCCACTCGATTGGAGTCAACGGCAGTGGAGACTCGCCTCTACGTAAAGGCGTTAGTCTTGGCGACCGATGGGCGAAAAGTGGCGATCGTCACCTTGGACACGTTGAAATACCCCGTCGAGCATGTGCGGCGAGCGCGGCAGCAGGTTGAAAAGACCACGGGCATTCCGGCCAGCAACGTCATTATCTGCGCGTCGCACACTCATCGGGGGCCGCTCTGGTCTTATTACGAAGACCAACTAGTCACCCCCATCACCGAGGCGGTCGCGATGGCCGCGCGCGATCTCGCCCCCTGCACGCTCGGAACCGCCAAGGGCCGGGCCGAAGGCGTTAGCCAATGCCGCCGGGTGATCAAAGATGGTCAAGCCTGGAACCGCTGGCAGTTGGCCCCCTCGGAGGCCGACCGCTACCCGGCCGAAGGGCCAGCCGATCCGGAGTTCGATCTCTTGGCGTTGGTCGCGAAGGATGGACGGTACAAGGCGATCGTCTACAACTTTGCCTGCCACGCCTCCAATAGCCGCGAACTGAAGATCTCGGCCGATTTTCCCGGCGATGTTCAAGAATATGTCCAGAGGCGTTTGGGCTATGCGACACAGACGCTGTTTCTGACGGGCGCGTGCGGCGACGTGAATCCCGCCCCTGGCGAAAAGCGAGAATACTTTGGCCAGCAACTTGGCGGCGAGATCGTGAAGCAACTGGAGCAACTCGAACCCGTGGCCCGGCCGTCGTTGGCTATTACAACTCGCGAACTGCCAATGCCCGCGCGTGAACACCCGGAACTCAGGGAAGCGGACATTGCGCTGAAATGGCCACGACAGCTTGAACATTACAAACAGACGTTCAAAGCAATGAAACAGCGGGAACAACCAAGCTACGCGTTCCTCTTCACCGGCATCCGCATCGGCGACGACTTCGCGATGGTGACCAACCCCACTGAGTTGTTTTGCGAAATCGGACTACGCATCAAGCAGGGCTCGCCGTTTAAGCACACGATGGTTGTGGAGGAGACCAACGGCGCTCATGGCTACGTCCCCACGGCCAAGGCGTTTGCCGGCGGCAGCTACGAAACCTGGTTCGGAGAGCACTCCCACCTCACCACGCGAGCCGGCGAGATCATCGAGAAGGAATCGCGCGATATCCTGAACCGCTTGAAACGAGCCGAGTAGTTGCGCTTGGTCAGCGATCGCACGAGGTCGGTGACGAACGCGACGTTCGCTCTTTACCGGTCAACGAAAACGGCCCGCTGACAACTGGTGTCAACGGGCCGCGTGCAGGGTGACTGATGGGACTTGAACCCACGACCCCCAGATCCACAATCTGGTGCTCTAACCAACTGAGCTACAGCCACCGTCGTGATTTGTTGCTGACCGCCGGAGCTAGCCGGCAGCCTCGCTTCTCATTGATCGGCGATTCCGACCAGCCGGCGTGAGTCGGCGAGTTTCAGGCTGACTTTGCCGGCCGCGCCAACCGGTGCGAACCCTTAAGGCTATCAAGATTCGCCCCCGCGGCAAGCCCGGCGACGCTAAATCCTTGACAAGCCTCAAGTTCCCGCGAGCGGTGCTGGCAAGTTTCGACGCCCGAGGGGTCCGTCTGGTAGGGTGCTCTGTGAGCACCAAATCCTCACGCGGCGGGCCAAATGACCATGCGCGGAGGTACACAGCCGGGAACGTGAAAATGGTGCTCACAGAGCACCCTACCAGACCACCTGGCATCTGGCCAGACCGTGAGCGCCCGCCCCAGTGTGGCGCGCGCCCGATCAAAAGACACGGCCTACCGCTCAATTGTTCGCGCTGCGGTTCGTCGCGGCTGGGGTGGCTGGTTGCACGCCGCGCGAGGCGAGCAAGCGCAGGTTTTGCCGTGCCCCTTCGTGTTGTGGGTTCAGCCGCAGCGCCGTGCGAAACTCCTCGCTCGCCTCGGTGAACTTCTCTTGCCGCTGCAGCGCAATGCCCAGGTTGTTGTGTGCCTTGACCATCGTTGGCTCGAGCTCGATCGCCTGGCGGAACTCGGTCACCGCTTCGTCCAGCCGGTCAAGCTTCGAGTACATGTTCCCCAGGTTGTAATGCGTTGACGGCAGCTTCGGATTCAATTCGAGCGCCGCCCGATAGCAAGCCATCGCCCGCTCGTCCTTGCCCAGCGTCATCAGCACCGCGCCGAAATGGTTGTAAGTGCGCGGGTTGTTGGGATCGAATTTCAGCGCCTGTTCAAAATGAGGAACCGCCGCTTCCAGCTCGCCAGCCCGGGCGTGGGCCATCGCCAACATGCCATGCCCGCGACCGTTCATCTCGGTCACCTCGACCACGTGAGTGAACAAGGTGACGCCGTTGCGCCAATAGCTGACCTGTTGCCAGGTCAACGCCAGACACGCCGCCGTGGCCGCCAGCGCGGCGAAGTCCAAATAGAACTGCTTGAAGCGCGCGTGACGTAGCAACTCGGGCACGCTCCAGGCGATCATGATGAAAATGCCAATCAACGGCACATAGGTATAGCGATCGGCGCGCCCCTGGGTTCCGACCTGCACCAGCCCGATCACGGGAACCAAGGTTCCCAGGTACCAGAGCCAGCCAACCAGCAGGTAGCGATGACGCCGCGCCAAGATCAGGACGGCCACGCTGATGACCACCAGCGCCGTCGCGGCCAGCGCGGCGTGCCCATAGAATCCTGGTGCTGGCGACCAATCGGGAGGCGTCAGCCCCGGGTGCGGATAGAAAACGGCCAAGCCGCGCGGCCAGATGGTGTTCCACAAATACATGCCGCACGACAAGACGGCGTTCGTCACGCGGAGCAGCGGCGAATACGTTTCCAGGTCGCCGACGGCGCCGTCATTCGATTGGGCCAGCATCGTCAACACCGCCGACAGCGCCACCACGCCCAGCAGCGGCACTTTCTCGAGCGCCAATCGCGCCGCTTGCCGCCACCACGCGCCGGGGCCGTCGCCGGGCAGCGGAAACCGCGCCAGCGGCCAGATGTCCAACAGCAGCAGCACGGCCGGCATGGTGACCAACATGGCCTTCGACATCAGCCCCATCAGCAGCAACACCGCGGTCAGGGCGTAGCGCCAGACACTCGGCGCGCGAACATAGCCGACATAGGCGGCCATGGTCAAAATCCAGAACAGCGTGCTGAGCACGTCCTTCCGCTCGGAAATCCAGGCCACCGACTCGACGTGCAGCGGATGCAACGCGAACAACAACGCCACGACCACGCTCGACCAGCAGGCGGACGTCATCCGCTCGAGCACCAGGAACAGCAGCACCGCGTTGATGATGTGAATCAACAGATTCATCAGGTGCATCGGACCCGGCCGCAGATTGAACAGCTCGCGGTCGGCCATGTACGACAGCCACGTCAGTGGGTGCCAGTTGGCAAAGTAATCGGTCGTGAACGCCCAGCGGACATTCTCGGCCGTCAACCCTTGTTGGACCCAGGTGTTCTCCTGGACGTAGGTCGGGTCATCGAACGGCACAAAGTCGCACCAGCCCACGCGCCAATAGGCCAACAGCGTGAGCAACACGATGGTGACGCAAAGAATCGATTTAGTGCGGAATGATGCGGGCATGAATCGGTTGGTCGCGAATGTTTTTTTGTCAGTTGTCAGTGGTCCGTGGTCAGTTGCAGGAAGCAGCGCACCACCGGCGATGAGATCGTGGCCGAGTGCAACTGACGACTGACAACGGACAACTGACTGTCATCCCCTAATCCCTAACCCCTAGTCCCTAGCCCCTCTTCACTTTTTCACCGCATACAGCTCCACGCTGCCGCCGCGGCGGAACAAGGCCTCGGGGACGAGCATCGCCACGGCCAACGGCCCCAGCGCCGCCAAGCCCAGCACCGACACCAGCGATTGCCAAGGATAGCGCCGCCAGGCGTCCGGCACGCTGCGCGCCGAGGGGCTGCGCAACAGGTCATACATCAGGTTGTACGGCAGCCCCAACCGGTTCAGGATGCCTTGCACCCAGCCGTAGGGGTTCTGCTCGAACGAGGCGTAGTTCTGACGCTTGATCTCGAACCCCAGCGATCCCAGCTTTTTGATCAGCCAATCGGCGCTGAAATGCCAATAGTGGCGCGGCATGTCCAAGTGGAACCAGTCGTACTTGGCCACTTGCGCTTGCCAGCTCGCACGGTTCGGCACGGCCAAGGCCAGCACGCCGCCGGGCTTCAGAATGCGTTGAATGCCCCGCAAGGTTTCGTCAAGGTTGATGACGTGCTCGAGCACGTGCCAGATGACGATCGCGTCGAAGTGACCGTCTGGATACTTGCCCGGTTCGAAGGGTCCGACCGTGACGTTCAACCCCAGCTTTTCCTTGGCGTGCAGGGCCGACGTTTCGCTCAGCTCGACTCCCTCGGTTTCCCAACCCAGCTCGCGCAGCCGAGCCAGCGTCATCCCGCGGCCACAGCCAATGTCCAGCACGCGGCCGGGTCGCGGCTGTAACCGCGCCACGCCGTTGGCGCGACCCGAGCCGAGCCAGCGTGTGAGCCGCTCCATGATCGGGTTGAACCGCGCGTTCTTGTGGCCGTAATACCGGGCCGGATAGTAGGGGCCAACCTGCTCGCCGGTGAGCTGCGGGACCGTGAACACCAACTCGCACTCGCGACATTGGCACAGTCGGAACTCGCTCGGCCCGCCGCCGGTCGAGCGCGGTGGCAAGTTCCGCCACACCGGCGCGGCATCGGCCGCCCGGCAGAGCGGGCAATTCCACGACTGCGAGAAAATCGCGTCGGACAACTCGGCGGCTGAAAGCGGCGGGCTCGCAGGGCGTGTGTCGGAATCCTGGCCGCTTGCGCCAGCTTTGGCTTGCGCAACGACCACGGGCGAGCCGGCCGGAGCGGCCGCGGCAGGTTGAGTATCGAACATCGTCAAGCTGGCGTCAGCCATGGCGTCCTCGGCCTATGCCTGCAACTGAAACGCGGCGTAATACGTCGGCTTGGCCGAGTCGGTGTCATCCAGCTTGCGACCTTGCCGATTGAAGATGGCGGAATGCGCCAAGCCCCAACGCTCGGCGCGAAACCGCACGCTGGTCCACAACACGCCGACGCCGTACTTTACCGAACGGCGGAAGGAAATCGACGAGGCGTCTTCAAAGTACTTGGTTGGGCAGGTGATCTCGCCGATCCGATAGTCGAAGTAGACCGCCTGGGTCAGCATCTCGTTGTCGAACAGGAAGTCATCCGAGTTTTCGTTCAACGGCAAGCTGGTCAGTACCTCGCGCGAGAAGGCGCGATAGCCGGTGTGATACTCGGACAGCTTGTGCCGCAGCAAAATGTTCTGGAACAGCGTCAGGAAACGATTGGAAATGTACTTGTACAGCGGCATCCCGCCGGCCAGCGCGCCGGTGCCCAAGATGCGCGAGCCGAGCACCACGTCAAACTCGCCGTGGGCGATCAAGCTGGCCATGGCCGTGATCAGCTTCGGCGTGTACTGATAGTCGGGGTGCAACATCACGACGATGTCAGCCCCCAGCTTCAGCGCCTGGCGATAACAGGTCTTCTGGTTCCGCCCATAGCCGAAGTTATTGCGGTGGACGAAGGTCGTGATGCCGAGCGAAGCGGCCAACTCGGCCGTGTTGTCGCGACTACAGTCATCGACCAGGATCAGATGATCGACCACGTCGCGGGGAATCTCGTCCACGGTGCGACGGAGCGTCTTTTCGGCGTTGTACGCCGGCATGACGACGACAACTTTTTTGCCGTTGAGCATGACCGATGGCCCTGAGGATAAGGCTATTTGATGTTAGAGCGGCCGAGTGGCCGATCACTAGAGGTTTATGCTAGTCACCCTACATTTTCTATTCAATTCAGTTTACCCATTCTTACATCTATGAGGCTGGCGGGCCGCCCGCATAATCGGCATAAACGGACCTGAAGCGGCTCGGTAAGCTCCACTATGGCAATGAGTTGCGATGGCTTGCCCTATGCGCCAAGCGAGTCGTGGCCAAGGCGTGGAAACGAGCCTTCCGCTCCGTGAAACGCCTAAGTGATAACGGCCGGCCTACGTGTGATAGTCCGCGTTCAGGTGGACGTACTCGGCCGTTAAATCGGTCGTCCAGAAGCGGGCCTTGCCCGACCCTTCACCGAAGCGGAGGACGATCGACACGTCTCGATTCTCTTTGATCGTCTTGCTGACTGCCGTCTCGTCAAACGCCACCGGCGAGCCGTGCTCGTACAGCAGTTCGCCATTCAAGTGGAGCGTCACCTGATTCGGATCGAACGGCACGCCGGCGTAACCCGCCGCCGAAACGATCCGCCCCCAATTGGGGTCGGCCCCGGTGATGGCTGTCTTGACCAACGGGCTTTCGGCCACGGTCTTGGCAATGCGGTGGGCCGCAGCGCGATCGGCACAGCCGATGATTTCGATCGTGATCAGGTGCGTCGCCCCTTCGCCGTCGGCCGGAATGGCCCGCGCGAGTTCAGCGCTTAACTCATTGAGCGCCGCCTGGAATCCGGCCAGTTCGTCACCGGCCAGCGGCGCGCCGCCGGCGGCGCCATTGGCTAGCAGCAGCACCGTATCGTTGGTGCTCATATGACCATCGACGCTGATGCTGTTGAAGCTGTCGTGAACGGCTTCCTTCAGCGCGCTCTGGGCGCTGGCCGTGGCCAGCGGCGCGTCGGTCAACAGCAACCCCAGCATCGTGGCCATGTTCGGGCCGATCATCGCGGCCCCCTTGGCCATGCCGGTGATCGTCACGGTTCGATTGCCTAGCTTGACCTGGCGGCTGCCGATCTTGTGGCGCGTGTCGGTGGTCAGCATTCCGCGCGCGGCCGCGACCAGCGCGTCTTCATTGCCGGCCAACTGGTTCGCGCACAGATTGATGCCGGCGGCGATCTTCTCCATCGGCAGGAACTCGCCGATCACGCCGGTCGACATCACCAGCATCTCGGTCGGCTGGACGCCGCAGATCGAACCGGCCAGCTCGGCCATTCGCTCGGCGTCGCGCGCGCCCCGCTCGCCCGTACAAGCGTTGGCGTTCCCCGAGTTGATCACCACGCCACGCATCTTGTCGCTGGGGGTCCGACTGCGGTCGAGCCCCACCGGCGCGGCAAACACCAGATTCCGCGTGTACACGCCCACGGCCACGGCGGGCCGATCGGACAGCACCAGGCTGCAATCGAGCTTGCTGGTGTTCCGCTTGATACCGCAATAAACGCCGGCGAACTGAAACCCTTGAGCAATCGGAAGCGACATGGCAGGTGACTCTCTCGCGGAATAATCGTGTCGCAAAGCAGGCGGACGCCCGGCCGGCGCCACTAGGGCAAGGCCAGCGTCTCGGGAAAGCCGTGGATCAAATTGAAGTTCTGCACGGCGGCGCCGGCGGCGCCTTTGATCAAGTTATCCAGGCAACTGATCGTGACGATCCGCCCCCCGACGACGCGGGCCGTCACGTCACAGAAGTTGCTGTGCGCCACGTCCTTGGTGCCGGGTAGATGGCTGACCACGCGGACGAATGGCTCGTCTTCGTAGAACTTTTTCAGCGTGTCCATCACCTGCTCCTCGGTCACCGGCTTGACCGGCCGCGAGTAGGTGGTGGTCAGAATGCCGCGGTCCATCGGTACCAGATGCGGCGTGAAGATCACGTTCACGTCGGCCCCGCTGGCCATGTTCAACACCTGATTGATCTCGGGCGTGTGGCGATGCCGGCCGACGTTGTACGCCGACAGGCTTTCATTGCACTCGGGAAACAGCGTGGTCAGCTTGGGCGTGCGCCCGGCCCCCGAGACGCCGCTCTTGCTGTCGACGATGATGTCGCCGGCCTCGACCAGGCCGGTCTTCAGCAAGGGCGCGAGCGCCAAGATGGCCGACGTCGGATAGCAACCGGGGTTGGCGATCAAGCGCGCCGCCGGAATCTTTTCACGAAACAACTCGGGCAGGCCGTACACCGCTTCGCCCAAGTGTTCAGGATCGCCGTGCTTCTCGTTGTACCACTGGGCATAGACCGCCGGATCGCGCAGCCGGTAGTCAGCGCTCAAGTCGATCACCTTGCAGTTGGCGGCCAGAAACTTCGGCACCGAAGCCGTCACCACGCAGTGGGGCAAACAACTGAACACGCAATCGGCCCGCGAGCCAATCGTCTCGGGCGAAGGCTCTTCGAGCCGCAGGTCGATGCGGTTGGTGAGCCAGGGATGAACCATCGCCAAGGGGGGGTTCCCTTCCTGCCGGCTGGTGGCGACGGTGATCTCGACCTCGGGATGGCGGAGCAGAATCTTGATCAGTTCCAGGGCCGAATAGCCCGTCGCTCCCAGGACCGCAACGCGAATCATAGACAGCTTTTCTGGTGCAAAAGGGGCGCGGGATATCACGTGGGTATTGGTTGAATGACAGCCGCCCGGCCCACCAGGTTCACACTGCGCCGCGCCGGCACAATCACTCAACTCGCCGCAGTATACCGGCCAGCGGAACCGGCGAGCTAGGGGCGAAAGGCGAGGAGATTCTTTGAACCGCAAAGACGCAAAGGGAAGAGCAAGGCCAATTTGAATCGCAGAGAACGCAGAGGATCGCGGAGGGACTTTTAGAATTCTTTTCTCTGCGCAACTCAGCGCCCTCTGCGATTCCACTCCCGTTATCTTTCTTTTGCGCCCTTTGCGTCTTTGCGGTTCAAATCTCCTCACTCGGGTCGAGCGCGCGGCAGCGGCACATCACGGAACACGATCTCCAGGTTCCGCTCGGCGCGCAAACGTGGGTAGCTGAACCGCAGCTTCCCGGGCTTGCTGCCGGGGCTTTCGGCCTGGAAGGTAAGCTTCGACCGGGCGCCGTCATCGGCGAACGAGTTGGTCTGGCTTTGCCGCCGGTACATCCGCCCGTCGGTGTCGAACAGATCGAACTCGTATTCCTGGAATACCACGTCGCGCGGCTCGGTCACCATCTGCTCGCGGTGGACCACCACACAGACCTCGCACCGCGCGGCCGCTTCGGTCGGCAAGCTTTCGATCTGCAGCTCAACGTCGTCTTGCTGGTGAATCTTGCCCGGCGTCAGGTCGCTTACTTCGAGCGCGGCGTAATCGCCGACGGCCATCACGCCCCACCGTAGATGAAACGTATCGAGCTGTTTGGCGGTCGTCACCGGCGGGTGCAGCCGCATGCTCATCGTCACTTGCCGCGTACCCGAACCGGCCACGTTCCATCCGCTGGCCGCCGGCGGGGTCGCCGCCAGATCGGTCTGTTTGTCCGTGAGCGCCGACACCAGTTCGGGCTGCGCCCGGTAAGCGACCAGACGGAACCGATCTTCCCAGACGAGCGCGAACGTCACCTGGAAGGTGTGCGATCGCTCGCTGGTGACTTGCTCGTAGTCGAGATCCTCGGAAAAGTTCCGCCGGGCCGAGATGATTTGCGCCCGCACCGGACCCGAGTAAGCCGTGGGATAGCTAGTCTGCCCGCCGTCGATCACCACCAGCCCTGGCTGACGCGTGTCGTAGTGCGCGCGGACGCGGTGTTCGGACTTGCGGCAGATTTCATCGAGCAGCGGCCAGAACGTCCCCGACGGTTGTTCCAGCTCGATGTCCTTGTCGTGGAACCCGCCGTACTGGTCACCGAGCATCACATGGTTGCCGGCTTGCTCGGAAAGCTGTGCAATTAACTTGCCGGCTGAGCCGCGCGCGGTTGGGAAGGCGATCCGGCTGGGAGCGAGCAGTTCTTCAATCTTCACGCGCCGCAGCAGTTCACCAGCCCGCAGGCGCACTTCGGGATCGTCCGACTTGAGCGCCGTCTCGAGCACACCTCGCGCAGCCGGGCCCAGCTCGGCCAGCGCCTGGTTGGCTTCGACGCGAACTTCGTATTGGTTGCTTCCCAGATCGGTGATCAGCCGCGCCAGGCGGACTGGATCGGCCGATCGCGCCGGCGAAGGAGCTTGGGCCGCGGCCGAGGCCGCCACCGCCGACAACGACACCGCCAGAACCAAGCACATCTTGCGCATGGTACGCCGACCTCGCTGAATACCCACGAAATGATTGGCCACGACGTATGATCGCGTGACCCACTTGGGTCGCAGGAAATCCGGCCCGAGGCGACGCCAGCCGGCTCTGAAATCATTTCAGAGCGTCGTCCGCCGCGCGCGTTCCGAGCCGTTGCCAGTTGAAAAGCTGGCGAGCCGTGATCGTGGGTGCTAGAACCAAGTTGCGTCGGCTGTCAAAATCGGTTCGCCTGCGACCGCAAGCCGGGCAACTGTAGGTCGAAAGGTCGATGCCGGTCAAGATCGGTCGTGGCCGCTAGCATCCCGCCCATACCTCCCCGCATATTCAATGATGAACGATTCGCCCGCCTGTCTGAGCGTTGGCCTGTTGGTGGCCGACCATATTTGCGCGCCGATCCCGCATCTGCCCCAGTCCGGGCAACTGGTGCTGACCGATCGGCTCGAACTGACCACTGGCGGGTGCGCGTCGAACGTGGCGATGGACTTGGCCCGGGTCGGCGTCAAGTCGGGACTGATCGGCTGTGTCGGTGATGACGCCTTCGCCCAGTTCGTCATCGACACGCACCGCGACGCTGGCATTGCCGTTGATGGCATCCGCCGCATCGCCGGCGTCGGCACGGCCGGGACGATGATTATCAACGTCACCGGGCAGGATCGACGATTCATCCACGCGCTGGGCGCGAATGCCGCGCTGTCGGCCGACGATATTCCGCTGGATCTGGTGCGCCGCAGTCGCGTGTTGTACGTCGGCGGCTACTTGTTGATGGCCGGCCTCGATCCGGCGCGCCTGGGGGAAGTGTTTCGCGCAGCGCGTGCCGCCGGCGTGACGACGGTGCTCGACGTGGTGCTCCCCGGCCCGGGCGACTACTGGCCGCAGCTTGGACCGGTGCTCACCGAGACCGATGTGTTTCTGCCCAACCGGGACGAGGCGGCCATCATCACCGGCGCGCACGACCCCAAGCAGCAAGCGCTGCGGCTGCGCGAAGCCGGTGCCGGAACCGTGGTGATCACCGCCGGCGACGAGGGGCTGACCGTTGTCAGCGGCGAGCGCCGGTTGCTCGCGGCGGCTCACCGCATGCCGTTCGTCGGCGGCACCGGCGCCGGCGACGCCTTTGTGGCAGGCTACATCGCCGGCCTGCTCGACGAGGGCAGCTTGGAACAATGCCTGGCCTGGGGGGCGGCGCTGGGGGCCAGTTGCGTCCGCTCAATCAGCGCCACGGCCAGCGTCTTTACCCGACCCGAGGCGATCGAATTTATTCAGCAGCATCCGCTACAGATTGAAAGCTGGTAAAGACTCGGCCCAAATCATCGAATGAGGTTTTGGTCGGTCACCTGATGTAGAATAGTTGAAACGACTCCACGGACTCGATTTCGCGAATGACTTATGGCTGCTAGTCGTGACGAGCTTTTGGCCGCGTGCTTGCAATTGCCTGAGAACGATCGTTTGGTGCTTGCCGAACAGCTCTTGGGCAGCTTGCCTGAGGAGTTACCCGGATTGTCGCTCGACGATCCACAACTACTCGAAGAACTGAAACGTCGCGCGAACGACGGCCAGCCAGACGTTGCCTTGAGTGAATTGTGGAAACGCCCGCTCGCACTGCGATAAATCATTTACTTTTGCCTTCAAGGGCCAACGGCCCGGCACATACCAGCCTGGGGCAACGCCCCAGGTAACAGTCGCAACAAGGGACTAAGGGCTGAAAGCCCGACGCATCCGAAGATGGTGCGGGCCTTCAGCCCTTAAAGACTCGCGGGTTCCGATACCTGGGGCGTTGCCCCAGGCTGGTATGAGGCGCACCTTTGGTGCTTAAAGACCTGCACCTCGCCGTGAATCGTCCGAGAACAGGCGATCGATTTCCTCGTTTCTCCGACCCCCTCTTGCCGCGAGGCCCTTTTATGCCACACCGCATCACGCAATCAATTGCAACCGCACTGGCTTGTTTGGCCTTGCTGTCATGCAACGCCCCACTCCGCGCCGAGCCTTTGACACCCGTTGCCGATGTCGAGGCGCAGCCCTTGGCGGCCCAGGCGGCGCGCGTGGCCGACGCCCTGAACATGGTCGGCGCTCCGCTCGAACCGGCCGCGCGGCAACAACTGGCCGCTGCGCTGGCCGAACAGGACGCCACGGCCCGCGTCCGCGGCATCCAGCAAGTTCTCGACCCTCTCTGTCTGGCCCAGGTGAACATCAATCCGGAAAGCCGGGTGAAGGTCGCTCGTGGCCTCGCCGCGGCCCAACTGATGCAACACGGCTGGAGCGTGTTCCTCGTCAAGGTAATCAACGAAGCCGGCGTGACCGCGCCGCTGCGCGTGAGCAGCCCCAATGCCGCGCCGCTGCATCGCCGCTCGTCGGGAAGCCCCGCGCCGAAAGACATTCTGCCCGCCGAGCAGGTCGAAGCCCGCTGGATGGACGTCGGCCAATACACCGATCAGCCGCTGGCCAAGGAACTGTCGGCTTTGAAGGTCGAGTATCGCGTCGTCGAGTTGTACAGCCGCGACGCCGGCAAGCGCGAAGCCAAGTTGATGTTCGACGTCGGCCAGGGGACGCAAGATTTGGGCTTTCGCAGCGAGTTGAACGTGCTGTTCGATTGCGCGCCGGCCCAGGCCGTGACCTTGCGCGTGCTCGACACCGACGGCCGGCCGACGACGGGGCATTTTGTCTTTCGCGACGGGCGCGGGCGCGTCTATCCGTCGCGCACCCGGCGGTTGGCCCCTGACTTTTTCTTCCACGATCAGGTCTACCGGGCCGATGGCGAGAACGTGCTGCTGCCGCCGGGCAAGTTCACCGTGGTGTACGGTCGCGGGCCCGAGTATCGCGTCTTGTCGCGCGAGATCAACGTCGTGGCCGGGCAGCCATCGACCGAGACGTTCAGCCTGCGGCGCTGGATCAAGCTGGCCGACCAGGGCTGGTACTCCGGCGATCATCACGTCCACGCGGCGGGCTGCTCGCACTACGAATCGCCGACCGAAGGGGTGCAGCCGGCCGATATGATGCGGCACATCCTGGGCGAAGACCTGAACGTCGGTTGCGTCTTGTCGTGGGGGCCGTGCTGGTACCACCAGAAGCAATTCTTCGAAGGCAAGACGCACAGCTTGTCGACCCGCGATTACTTGATGCGCTATGACGTCGAAGTGTCGGGCTTCCCCAGCTCGCACTGCGGGCATCTTTGCCTGTTGCGGTTAAAAGAGGACGACTATCGCGGCGTGAGCACCATTGAGGAGTGGCCGAGTTGGGACTTGCCGATTCTGCAATGGGGGCAAGAGCAAGGCTCGGTCGTCGGCTTTTCGCACAGTGGCTGGGGGCTGAAGATCGAAAGCACCAAGCTGCCGAACCTGGAAATGCCGAAGTTCGACGGCATTGGCGCCAATGAATACATCGTCGACACGGTCCACGGCGCGTGCGATTTCATCTCGACCGTCGACACGCCGGCCCATTGGGAATTGAACATCTGGTATCACACGCTCAACTGCGGCATGACGACACGCATCAGCGGCGAGACCGACTTCCCTTGTATTTACGGCGAGCGAATTGGCCTGGGGCGCTCGTACGTCAAGCTCGGCAAACAGCAACTCGACTACGACACCTGGGCCGAGGGGATTCGCCAGGGACGCTCGTACGTCAGCGATGGACTGAGCCACGTGTACGACTTTAAGGTCGAGCAACTCGGCGTGGGCGAGCCCGGCGCCAAGGACGCCGACGGCAAGGAGCGGGCCAGCGTGCTGGCCGCGAAGGCCAACCAACCGCTGAAGGTGACGGTCAACGCGGCCGCGTGGTTGGACGAAACGCCCAAGGCCGAGATTCGCAATAAGCGTTGGGACGAGAAGCCCTACTGGCATCCGGAACGAGCCCGGCTCGACGACTCGCGCCGCGTGCCGGTCGAGTTGCTTGTGAATGGCCAGGCCGTCGAACGCCGCGAGATCGCGGCCGACGGGACGATCACACCGCTTGAGTTCACGATTAAGCCCGGCCGGTCGTGCTGGGTCGCGGTTCGCATTCTCCCCACGTCACACACGAACCCGATCTGGATCGAAGTCGACGGCCAACCAGTTCGCGCCAGCCGCGCGAGCGCCCAGTGGTGCCTTGACGCGGTCGATGTCTGCTGGAACGCCAAGCAGAAGAAGATTCGCGACGACGAACGCGAAGCCGCCGCCGCCGCGTACGAAGTCGCCCGACAAGCGTATCGCAAAATCCTAGCCGAGAGTGCGGTGGACTGAGGTTTGTCAGTTGTCCGTGGTCTGTGGTCCGTTGTAATAAACGACCACCAACATCCCGCGGCCAGCGCTAGCCCTTCTCCCCTTGTGGGAGAAGGTGCCCGAAGGGCGGATGAGGGGTAAAGAAGTTATCAGTCGTACGAGCTTGGGACTTACCCCTCACCCGGTTCGCTATGCGAACCACCCTCTCCCGCAAGGGGCGAGGGTTGAAGGCGCCAGCTTCGCAGCTCCGCAATTCAGCATTACGCATTAGGCATTCCGCCCCGCCGGTCTGGCCGGCGGCAGGCAGCAATCGACCGGACACACATCGTGACTGGGGCCCAGGCATCCGAGCGCCGGGCGCGCGGGCGCACCTCCCTGCTCGGCCGCAATCCGCTCGACGATCAGCTCGCGTATCATTGTCACGAATCGCGGGTGCGTGCCGACCGTGGCCGCGCGGACGAGGTTCATACCCAGTTCATGGGCCAACTGCTGGGCGGCCGTGTCCAGGTCGTACATCACCTCCAAGTGGTCCGAGACAAACCCGACCGGCATCACCACCACGTCGCGCACTCCTTCGGCCGCCAGCGTGCGCAGCACGTCGAGAATGTCGGGCTCGAGCCACGGCTGGTTCGGCGGGCCGCTGCGACTTTGATAGGCCAACTGCCAGGCCGCGCCGGGGAGCGCCGTCATGATCAACCCGGCCGTCTCGCGGAGTTGATCTTCGTACTTGCACTGGTCGGCCATCGCGCTCGGGATGCTGTGGGCCGTAAAGACCACGCGGGCTGCGGCGCGGCGCGACTCGGGCACTTGCCGCCAGGCCGACACGACGTTTTCGATCGACGGTTCGACAAAACCCGGGTGGTTGTAAAACATCCTGAGCTTGTCGACGCGCGGGGCGCTGGTGCCGACCTCTTGCTGGGCCGCCATCACGTTCTCGCGGTACTGGCGACAGCCGGAGTAGCTGCTGAACGCCGACGTAAAGAACGCCACCGCCCGGCGGCGACCATCGGCGGCCATCTGGCGCAGCGTGTCGGGCAACAACGGATGCCAGTTGCGATTGCCGAAATACAGGGGCAGCTCGGGGCCATGACGCCGCAGTTCGTCGCGCAAGGCCACCAGCAGCGCACGGTTCTGGGCATTGATCGGGCTGACGCCGCCGAATTGCTGGTAATGCTCGGCCACCGTCAGCATCCGCTCGCGCGGCACGTTGCGGCCGCGCAGCACGTTCTCCAGAAACGGCAGCACGTCGTCCGGCCCCTCGGGCCCTCCGAACGAAACCAACAGGAACGAGTCGATCGGCGTATCCATCGAGCGGCGTGCCAACGAAGTGATTCAAGGCAGAGATGAAACGAGCAGCCAAGTGGCGGTGAATTGCCAGTGTAACATGCCGCAGCGGCGACTACCCAGGCATGGTTTGCGCCTTTGTTCGGGGCGCCGGTTGCCCTAGCGACCGATGCTACCCCCTCACCATTGTTCGCGGGATGTCATGCTCCAGGCCTTAAGGATTGATTGCGCGACACAGAGAAAAGAAATGACGAAGGGGATTCGACTACGACGACACGACGGGCACCACGCCGGAAAGACATCAGCAGAGGATTTGAACCGCAAAGACGCCAAGGGCGCGAAGAAGAACGTGCCGTGAAGGAAGGAGGGGCGAAACACGCTGGCGATTTGGCCGTGGGGCCACTGGCTTGCGCGCCTCGCTTCCACGTTCGCATTCTTTATCTTTCCTGCGTCGTGCCCGTCGTGTCGTCGTGGTCGAAATCTCTTCAGCATTTCTTTGCGCCCTTTGCGGTTCATTTCTTCTCTCTTCTGTTAGCGCGCATGAAAAAGCCCAGGGAGGGTGAGGCCCCTGGGCTGGTGGATTCGTGGCGCGACCGGAGAGCGGTAGCTTCAACAATGCCGGCGCGCAGATTCCGCGCGGTGTTCGAGGGATAAGTGACCCCGACGGGATTTGAACCCGTGTCGCAGGCGTGAAAGGCCTGTGTCCTAGACCTGACTAGACGACGGGGCCGCGTTGGTCGCCAGCAACCCGCCACCGGTCGGCGGGCAGAAAGCGCCAAGTAGGCGTGTATACTGGCCGCTGCGCTGGCGCGTCAAGCCCCGGCTTGCGCTGGGGTCCGTAGTCAGTTGTCAGTGGTCCGTTGCACTCTGCTTCAAACTCGTTGATTTTCGCCCGCTGCAAACTGCTTCCTACAACTGACAACGGACTACTGACCACGGACAAGCGCGCGACCACGCACCAGCAAACATTCAATGGAAAAACCGCTCGGCGCTGCTAGCACCAAGCCAATGCGCGCGACGGCGCGCTGAACGAGAACGCAACTAGCTGCGGTCGGCCTTGCCGGCTTCGGGTTCGGCGGGCTTCTCGGTCGTCGGGGGGTGCTCAGCGCTGGAACGCTGGATGGCGTCGTAGACCTCGCGCCGGTGAACCGGCACTTCCTTGGGGGCTTCGACGCCGAGTCGCACCTTGTCGCCGCGAATCTCGACCACCACGACCGTGATCTCGTTGTTGATCACGATGCTTTCGTTCTTCTTGCGGGATAAGACCAACATCGCCCGGTTCCTCAACTTACTTGTCGAAACACCGCCTGCGGCGGATGAGTGTCTTCCTTGGACAAAGGTTCGGCGAACGGCTTGGTTTACCCGCGTCGCAACCGAGGACAGAATCGTCAAACTCGTCCCAAGCGTTACGCGGCATTCGTCAATAACACTCTACGCATACCACACCCAGAGTCAAGCAACGTATTGATTTACGAACATTTGCCGGGTGGTTCTTTTGGGGGCTCCGCAAGCTGCTGGAAGCTGGCGAGACCGGGCTGTCGGTAATGACCCCAATGGGGTGTGGCTGGCCAACCAAAAGTATCGCAACGCTATTCGCGGCAAAATGTTACGAAACTAGACTCACCATCCGGTGAGGCTCGCCACGGCGGGTCCAGCTTGCTGCGACAGCGGTAAATCACCCGCAACACCGGGTTTTACAGAACTGGGCCGTTCCCCCAAAAAGGAGCGGCAAACGAGCTGGACTCTTGGGCTTTGTATGCCCCTGCGGCTGTTGACCGGCCCAGCCGGGGCCGGCTGGGCGAGGGGCCGCCAAGTGCTTTGGGCGATTGTCAGGGCGGCAGTGGATCGCGTATGGACCGACGGACGAGTCGCGACCGCGCCGGTGAGACTGGCAAGCACTCACCGATGCCGACCGTCCCCGGCTCCCTCACGATGGCATGAGGGAGGCGAACAGCAACCGCCACGACCCAGCACCGCCAAACGCGCCGCGCCCGATGAACAACGTCGCGTCCGATGATTAAGCATTTCGCATTAAGCATTTCACCGCCTCCGCGCTGCCTTGCGACCGGTTCGGCGGGGCCTATAATTGACCGCGAATGATCGAAACGTCTGAAGTCTGACGACTTCAGCGACTCGAATCAGATTTTAGGGTCGCGCGGCTGCCATTCGCGTCGCAAGCGACCCGTTCGTTCTTCGTGCGCGCCGAACCAGAAAAGAAGTGCTCCATGCTGCAATGGTTCAAAGACGTCTTCAGCGCGGTCTACACGGTCTTGCACGGGCTGTACGTGACGCTGCGGTACTGGATGCGGACCTATGACCCCCAGCGCCGGACGTTCACGCACCACTTCGAGTACCCCGAGTTGCCGGTGCCGGTGGCGCCGCGCTATCGCGGATTCCACCGCTACGACCTGACGACGTGCATCGCTTGTGACCAGTGCGCCAAGGCCTGCCCAGTCGATTGCATCTACATCGGCAAGGAACGGGTCACCAACGGCAAGGGCTTCAAGATCACCGGTTTTACGATCGACTATTCGAAGTGCATGTTTTGCGCCTTGTGCGTCGAACCTTGTCCAGTCGATTGCATCTTTATGGGAGCGACGCACGACCTGAGCTGCTACAGCCGTGACGGTTGCATTGTCGATTTCTCGCGTTTGCCGGTGGAAATCGGCTGGGGCCGAGCTACGCTGAATCCTACGGCAGTCGCTCAGTCCAAGGTGATTGCCGAGCCAGTCCACGGTGGTCCAAACCAGTAGGACCGCGCGTCGACCGTCGCGCACAGTAGTCGGCGAACCATTCATCGCTCGCATGCGTAATGAATGGCTTGGCGACCAAAGTGGTTTTACGAGCACCGTGGTTTGCGACCACCGCGCAAAGGCTCGACGCGGGTACAATGCCCGCGAGACTGGCTGGTCGAAATCGCAGCGCCGCCAGCATGGTTGTTCCGGTTCACTTCCGATCCACGATTCTCGCTCGAGCGCACAGAAAGCTTTCCGCCGATGACCGACCGCCCGTCCGACAAGCCTAGCCCTGAAGCTTCGCCCCTGCACGCCAACCAGCCGCGGCTGTTCACCGTCGAGCAGGCCAACGCCATGCTGCCATTGGTGCGGGCCATTGTCGGCGATCTGGCTCAACTGTCGCGCGAGTTCCGCGAACGCAAGCAGCGCGTTGGCGAGTTGATCGAAGCCCACGGCTCGAAGCGCGAGACCGTGTATAGCGATGAACTGCACGAGGCCGAGTTGCAGCTCGAGCGCGACCGGGCCAAGATCCAGGAATACGTCGACGAGCTGCTGGCCCTGGGGGTCGAACCCAAGGGTGGACCCGAGGGGCTGGTCGACTTTCCCGCCGCAATCGACGGCCGAGTGGTGTATCTGTGCTGGAAGCTGGGCGAGCCCGAGGTGCTGCATTGGCACGAGCTCGACGCCGGCTTCGCCGGTCGCCGGTCGCTGGTGGCTTCGAGCGGCACGGGGGGCACCTTCGGCGAGAACTCGCTAGGCTGTTAGGCCCCGTCGGTCTCCCTCTAGCAAATCGTTAGATTCGACCACGACGGCACGACGGTCACGACGCCGGAAATGAGCGAAGAGCACCGCCCACATCCCCGAATCTCGTAGCCTTTGCATTACTGCCTTACGTCGTGTTCGTCGTGCCGTCGTGGTTGATTTCTGGGGCCAGGCTCGCCGCTTGCAAACCGGCCTTAACTGCCTAAAATCTGGGGAGTTTACGTCGCCGGCGACTCTTCTCCTTGGAAAGCACCCCCACGATGTCTCCTACCGCGATCGTTGGTTACCTGGCTCTGTTTGTCGCGGTCGGCATCGCGTTCCTCTTCGCCAACTTGCTGCTCGGGCGGTTCCTGCGTCCCAAGTCGCCGAACGAAGAGAAGCTCGAAATCTACGAATGCGGCGAGCCGACCATCGGCTCGAGCTTTGTCCAGTTCGACTTGCGGTTCTACGTGGTCGCGCTGTTGTTCATCATCTTCGACGTCGAAGTGGCGTTCTTCTTCCCCTGGGCCGTGGTCTATGGCAAGGCCACGCACCTGATGGACCCGCAAGCCGCCGTGGTGTCGCAAACCGGCGCGCTGACGCCGGCCGCGCAGAACGTGCTGGGTGAGTTGGGCGTGGCCAAGCCCGAGTTGCCCGACGCCAAAGCCACGCCCGAAGCGAACGTCGCCACGATTCGCGGCATGGCACGAACACTGGCCGCCACGTCGATTGCTGACATACTGGTTTTCTTTGCCGTGCTGATGGTGGGCTTTGCCTATGTCTGGCGGCGCGGCGACTTGGACTGGGTCCGCGCCGTCAGCCGCGAACGCGCCCTGGTGCGCGATGCTGCCGAAGCCGAGGAAGAATCGCTGGCGCTGGCCTAGCGCACTGCGGTCTAGCGCACCGCCTGCGCGCTTGCGAACGGCGGTCGACGAAGCCGGCAACGAGCGCGGCCGGCAGTCCAACAACACCTGAATCGCTCAACCTGTTCCGTCTTGCAAAGGTCGCCCGACAATGCCCAACGGCCAAGCGTTTCTCGATCAACTGAAGAAAAAGTTCGGCGACGGCATCACCGGGTCGAACCTGGAAGCGATCGATCCGTGGATCGAAGTCGCGCCCGACGCGCTGGTGGACGTCTGCACCTACCTGCGTGACGACCCGGCTCTGCAGTTCAACTTTTTGAACTGCATCTCGGGCGTGGACTACTTTGAACCCGACGCCAAGAAAGCCGCCAAGGTCACCTGGCAGCCGCACACCGAAGTGGTCTACCACCTGTGGAGCCTGCCGAACAAGGTGAGCCTGGTCCTCAAGGTGATTCTGCCGCGGTGGAAAGACGATCAGCCGGGCCAGTTGCCCGAGGTGCCGACCGTCAGCGGTGTGTGGGCCACGGCCGACTGGCACGAGCGCGAAGTGTTCGACCTGTCGGGCGTGAACTTCGTGGGGCACCCGGACCTGCGGCGGATCCTGTGCCCGGAAGACTGGCTGGGACACCCGCTGCGGAAAGACTACGAGATGCCGCTCGAATACCACGGAATCCGCGGGCGCTAGCCTGCGGATTTGTCCGTTGTCAGTGGTCCGTTGTCAGTTGTTAGGAAAAGTTGCTTACCATCGGTTCTGGAAAGTAAGCGTTGCGAGGGCTGGTCGTGGCGCGAACCCAATTTGAAAATCTGCAGGTATACCGGCTGGCCGAAGAACTCGCCGATCGCGTGTGGGAGATTGTCAAGAACTGGTCAAACTTCCCACGCGACACCGTCGGCAAGCAACTGGTGCGAGCCGCCGATAGTATCGGGGCGAACATCGCCGAAGGGTCCGGTCGCGGTACGTTCCCAGAGAATCGACGTTTTGTTCGCATCGCCCGGGCGTCGCTTCACGAAACGAAACACTGGCTAAGAAGAGCTTGCCAACGAGGACTCTTGTCCGCCGAACAGGTCGAACAGCTCAAGTTGCTTCTCGACGAATTGGCTCCAAGGCTCAATGCGTACATCAACTCCATCGGTCAATCCAAGCCAGTTGCTCCCCCAACAACGGACAACTGACCACTGACAACGGACAAAAAGTAATGGCTACCCACCTCGATGACCCTCGAGTAATCGAATTCGACGTCCGCACCGACGAGATGTTGGTGAACATGGGACCGCAACACCCCAGCACGCACGGCGTGCTCCGGCTGGTGCTACGGACCGACGGCGAAATCGTCAGCGAAACCACGCCTCACCTGGGCTATCTGCATCGCTGCGCCGAAAAGATCGGCGAGAATCTGACGCCGCGGCAGTGGATTCCGTACACCGACCGCATGGACTACCTGGCCGGCATGAACATGAACCTCGGCTGGGCCATGACGGTCGAGAAGCTGATGCGGCTCGAACTGCCCGACAAGGCCAAGCACCTGCGGGTGATCATCGCCGAGATGAACCGCATTGCCAGCCACCTGGTCGGCATGGGGGCCTATGGCTTGGACCTGGGGACGTTCAGCCCGTTCTTGTACGCCTTCCGCGAACGGGAAAAGATTCTCGACCTGTTCGAGATGGCCTGCGGCGCGCGGCTGACGTACAGCTACCTGACCGTGGGCGGCGCGACGCACGACTTGCCCAATGGCTGGCTGCAAAAGTGCGAACAGTTCCTCGAACAGTTCTGGCCGGTGATCGCCGAGTGCCACGCGCTGCTGACGACGAACGAAATCTTCGTCCGCCGCACGGCGGGCATTGGCGTGATGTCGGGCGAGATGGCGACCAGCTACGGCTGCACCGGGCCGGTGCTGCGCGGCAGCGGCGTCGACTGGGATCTGCGCCGCGACGGCGAAGCCTGGTACACGTCGCTGTACGACGGCTATGCGTTCGAAGTGATCGTCGAAAAGAACGGCCACTATCCGCGCGACTACCAATATCCAGCCGTCCCCAAGACCGCGATCCTGGGCGACTGCTGGCACCGGTTCTATGTCCGCATGCTGGAAGTTGTGCAGTCGATTGACCTGGTGCGGCAGGCTATCGATCGTTACAGCCGAGCGACCGGCGCGTATGGCGTGCCGGTGAAGCTGAACGAGAAGCTCCCCAAGGGTGAGGTCTATCTCGAGACCGAAGCCCCGCGCGGCCAGATGGGCTTTTACCTGGTCAGCGACGGCTCGCCGATTCCCTGGCGCGCCCGGGCCCGCAGCAGTTGCTTCTGTAACCTGTCGATCACGCACGCCCTGTGCCGCGGCTGTTTGATTGCCGACGTGCCGGCCATCGTCGGGTCGCTCGACATCGTGATGGGCGAGATTGATCGGTAGGGGCGCGAGCGATTAGCGGTTAGCAATTTGCGATTAGACCGAACGTCGGCCAGGCTGAATCGCTCTGACGCGCTGACCACTGATTGCGTGAATGAAATACGCTGCATTCGCTCGCGTGGCGTCACGCAAGATCGTCGGAAGTTTTCTGTTCGCGTTCTTTTAAGTCGCGACGATGCGCAAACCCACGGCCACGGCCCAGCCGACGACGCAACTCTCCCTTGGGGGCGCAAAGCCGTTGGCCGAACATCCCGGCTATCTCTCCCGGCAGCTAATCACCTACCTGGGGAACAAGCGGTCGCTGCTGCACCACATCGGGGCGGCTGTCGAGCGCGTGAAGCGCCGGCTGCGCAAGGAACGGCTCCGCTGCTTCGACGTGTTCAGTGGCTCGGGCGTGGTCTCGCGGCTGCTCAAGGGCCACAGCTCGCTGCTGGTGAGCAACGACCTGGAGGACTACGCGGCCATCACCAGTCGCTGTTTTCTGGCCAATCGCAGCCAGCTCGACCTGCCGCTGCTCGCCGAAGTTGTCGACGATCTGAACCGGCGGGTGGTCGCCGATGACCTGCCCACGGGTTTTATCGAGGAGATGTACGCCCCGCAGGACGAGCATCGCATCACCAGGCACGACCGCGTGTTCTACACGCGTGACAACGCGCGGCGGATCGACGTCTATCGACAACTGATCGACGCCGCCCCGCGCGAACTGCGCGATTTCCTGCTCGGCCCGCTGCTCAGCGAAGCGTCCATTCATGCCAACACCGCGGGCGTGTTCAAAGGTTTCTACAAGAATCGCGCCACCAAAATCGGCCAATTCGGCGGCAGCGGCGCCGACGCGCTCGTACGCATCAAGGGCAAGATCGAACTCGACGTGCCCGTGCTAAGCAACTTCGAGTGCCCCTGCCAGGTGTTGCAGATGGACGCGATCGCCGCGGCCCAGGCGGCTCCGGCGGTCGATCTGGCCTACCTCGACCCGCCGTATAACCAGCACCCTTACGGTTCGAACTATTTCATGCTCAACCTGATCGCCCGGTATCAGCGGCCGGCCGCCGTGAGCCGCGTCTCGGGCATTCCCGAGAACTGGAATCGCTCGGGCTACAACGTCCGCTCTGAATCATTGCCCTTGATGCGCTCGTTGATCGAGCGGATCGACGCGCCATTTCTGCTGGTCTCGTTCAACAACGAAGGCTTCATCAAGCCGGCCGAGATGCGCGAGCTGCTCGACTCGGTGGGCCGCGTCGAGGTGCTGGAACTGCCCTACAACGCATTTCGCGGCAGCCGCAGCTTTGAGAACCGCCCCCTCCACGTCACCGAGCACTTGTTCCTGGTGGAACGGAGTTGAACTCGCCGACGCGAGAGAAGAAGCTTCGACGCGGCAGACGACGCAAACCATAGCAGTCGCCGCACAATCCCAGAGGTTTCATCCCCTGGGGATCGTCGCCGAAATCGTTGGCCGTCAAAATGACCGCCGCGGTTCCAGAGGTAAATCAACGTCGAATTTCATTTCGCTGCCGCTTCGTTCGATCACTACCTCAATTTTCTTGCCTACTTGCCGCTTCAGAAGATTCCGTAGTTCTTGAATGTTATCTGGAATCGCCTGCAAATCCTGGACGCGTATCAGCCGATCTTTCACCATGATTCCGGCCTTGGCGGCAACGCTTTGCACGGCAACGTGCTCCACAATGACACGGTTGTCCTCGGCGGCAAAGACTAACCCACTCGTATCAGGCGAGCCTTCGACGTAAGCATGTAGCCGGCTCTTCTTGAGAAAGCATTTTCTGGTGGGGAAGTCGCAGATGATTTGGTAGCGCGACAAGAACGGCAACCCTAATGCATTGGTATTGCAAGACGCCGTCACACTAATTCGATGGTGAACAAATCCGTCCCGCTCAATCTTTGTCAGCCGCCCAGAGCAAGTTGACTTGTAGCCCTTGACGCCGACGATTCCGTCATCGTGAATGTCCGTGATTAATCCTTGTGACACGAGCGTGGTAAATAGCGAGTCGCTCAATACGTTTATGTTCGCTCCCGAATCGATCATGAACGATTGCCATTCCTTTGCGATCCGCATGTTGAGATGTGGCCTGCCACCATTGTCGAAATCCAAGTAAATGGGCTCTCCCCACGTTTGGTCTGGCATCTCTTGTGACGACGTAATGTGTAAAATCTGGTGGTCAAAGTCAAATTCCAGCCGGTATCTACCTAGCGCCCCCATTCCCAACAAACCGCGCACGTCCTTGCCGCAAGCCCGCCGTATCTTGGTGAAATCGAAAAGCTTTGTGTGCGCCATGTCGGTCATATCGAGTGTGCCGAGTCGGAGTGGCACTACGGCACGCCCATCAACCCGTGTCACCTGCGCGTCACTCGACGGCTGGATTGCCGCGATTTCACCAGCTAAGGAAATGTCAAAGACGTTGTACGCGCTGCCAGTATCTAAGGCGAACAACAGTGATCGATTGTTGAACGTGACCGATGCAAAGATGTGATTCCCGTCCGTCGGCAACGCAACCGTAGCCTCGGCCGGCGACTCGGCGTTCGCAAACGTGGTCAAAAGCGCGAGGCCGAGCGTGGCGAGAACTTGAGTGCATGTCCGTCCGTTGGCCATCGTCGCTTGTCTCCTGGGTGCGCAATGCAGGAGCGGCGATTATGCCTCATTGAGGCTGTTTTCGGGAGATGGCTTTCGCAGCCACGGAGTGTTAGCGCTCTTGCAGAATCCGCTGCACTGTGGCGTCGGCGTTCCAGGCGGCTTGTTGCGCGGCCGGCAGCTTGTCGTACGCCGCCCGCAGCGCCGTGCGGAACTTGGCGCGATTCTCGCCGGTCATGTTCAGATACTGGTTCAACACGCCGTCGCGCTGCGCGTCGAGTTGGTTGAGCCGCACTTGCGCTTGTTGCAACTCCGAGAGAATCGCCTGCTGTTGCAGTTGATAGATGGCCTGCGTCTGACGAACTTGCTGCCCATAGAGCGCCGACGAATAGCCCAGCGCTCCGGCCGTGCCAAAGCCGGCGTAAGGGAAGCTGCCGAACATGCTGTACGACCACGGGCTTCCCGCGTAGCCGGCCAAGCCGTAGCCGCCCGCCCCATAGCCACCGAGCCCGTAACCACCTAGGCCGTAGCCACCTAGACCATAACCGCCATAGCCGTATCCCGCCCCCATTCCATACGGCGACCACGCACCATAGCCCGGCCAGCCGCCGAAGCCGTACCCGTGAAAGCGCCCAAAGGAGTAAGGCGCGTAACCGACGCCGGCCATCATTCCCGGCGCGGCAATGGCGCCGTAGCCGGGCATGCCATAGCCGGCGAGATACGGCGACACGAATCCGCCACCATACCCCATGCCGCCGTTACCCAGTCCACCGTAGTAGCCCCCCGGCGTGTACATGCCCGGCACGGCGTACGAGCCGAGCCCGCCGTAGATGCCCAGCGGTCCATAGCCGACGGCCATCGCGCCAACGCCCGGCGCGAAGCCCATGCCCGGCATGTATCCAGCGCCGGTCGCGCCATAGCCCATCGCGCCGCCGTACCCGGCCATTGCTGGATACGCCCCCTGCATTGGCGCCGGCGAGCCGAACGCGCCGTTCACCGACAGCCAGGCCAACTGCGGCCGCACGTAGTTGTCGAGCCAGGTGCTCGAGCCGCCGATCTGGGCCGATGCCGACCCAGCCCAGGCAAAGACGCCCACGAACACTGCAACCCACGCCAGCCACCGGCAGCGCGATATGACAAAGTAGCGCGACATGATTGATCTCCACCTGGCCCGAGGGGAGGAAACGCTCGCTAACTGAATTCTAGGGGCTCGCGGCCAGACTGCCACCAGCAACGGGCGAAACGTCTTAAAATCTCGCCATGAACGGCGGAGGAAGAGGGGCTAGTGCGGCGTCAACGTCTCGCAGCGCGGGAAGTGGCGCTCGACCACGTCATGAAACTCGGCCGGCGAAGTGACATGCGCGACGCGGGTGCGAAACTCGCGCGCACCGGGCCGCCCCTGGGCGTAGCAGCAGGCGAACTTGCGCATCAGCACGGTCCCCTTTTGCTCGCCGAACCTGACGACGACCAATTGAAAGTGCTCAAGCAACAGCGCGCGTTCTTCGTCGAGCGTCAGATCCCGCGGAATCGGCTCGCCGCGCAGCGCAGCGCATGATTGCCGGAACAGCCAGGGCTTGTTCAGCGCCGCCCGCGCGATCATCACGCCGTCCACGCCGTACGTGCGCAGCGCGTGGACGACCTTCTGGGGCGAATCCAAGTCGCCGTTGCCGATCAGCGGAATCCGCTGCATGGCTTGCTTCACGCGGGCGATCTGGTCCCAATCGGCCGAGCCTTTGAAGAAGTCGGCCGCCGTCCGCCCATGCACGGTCAAGGCCGCCCCGCCGGCCCCTTCAACCGCGTGGGCCACATCGATGGCGTTAATGCAGTCGCGCGTGCAGCCCAAGCGAATCTTGGCCGTCACCGGCACCGGGGCGCAGGCCTGACTGACGCGCTCGACAATCGCGCCAATGCGATCGGGCCACCGCAACAGGTAGGAACCGCTGTGGGCTTCGGCCGTGATCTGCTTCACCGGGCAGCCAAAGTTGATATCGACGACGCTCACACGGAACTCGTGCGCCAGCCGGGCTCCCACCTTGGCCAGCGTCTCGGGATCGTTGTCCCAAATCTGCACGGCCAGCGGACGCGCCTCGTCTTTCACCCCCCAGAGCCGTTCCGGGAAATCGTCCTTGTGTTCCTCGATCGAGAGAAAACCCCGGGCGCTGACCATCTCGGTGGCTTGCAGGCCAGCGCCGCCGAACTGGCGCACGATCTGGCGATAGGCGTAGTTGGTGTAGCCCGCCATCGGCGCTTGCAGAATCGGCGGATCGATCACCAGCGGGCCGATCCGCAACGGGCGGACCTCGAACCCGCGGACCTCGAACCCTACGTCGACCGCGGCCGGCGACAACTCAGACTTGGTGATGGGAGTGACACGGCCGACCATGAGGAATCTCGAACAAGCTACGAATTGCTGGGTAACTGGCGAATAATGAACGAGTGGTAACGTGCGTCATCGACGCTTCCCCAGGACATTCTTATCGAAAGCGCGTCAAACCTCAATCCGCCGCGATACAATGACCGGCGTTGCTTTGTTAATGTGCGGCGAGTGACATTGCTGAAGGCGCTCGGGCACAAGGCCCCCGGTCATTGACCGGGGGCTAACGGGAATGCGTTCGCGTCAAATGAATACTTGCTTCAATCGCCATCAGCTTGTTTTCCCCTCATCCCTAGCCCCTAGTCCCTAACCCCTCTTCTCCCCATGTCCCGCCTCAAGAACTTCCTCACGCTGCTTGTCCTGCTGGCCCTGTCGGGCGTTAGCGTCGCGGCCGTGTGGCAGGCGGCGCGGTTCGAGCAGCGCGACACCACGGCCGACGATCGCGAGGCGTTTGGCGAATGGCTGCGCACAGCGCCGGCCGACAATGTGCCGCTTGAGGTGAATCGCCGCTGGATTCGGCAATTGCACCGGGACTTTCGCGCCGGCTACGATTGGCGCGCGGTCTATCGCGACTTGCCGGTCGACGAACAGCAGCACATGGTCATCAACCTGTCGCGGCTGGCGACCCTGTGGCTGCAAGATAAAGTCGATCGGTACTATCGCGAGCGAGGTCGTGGGCGCGAGCAATACCTCCGCCGCGAGTTCGAGGATCTGCTGATCTGGAAGCCGATCCTCGACGCCGCATCGAACACCGACGATTCGGACCTGTGGCAACTCGTGTTCGAGCGGACGCGAAGCGACGTGGCCAGTCGTGACCCCGACGCCAAGCGCAAACTCGAGACGTTCTTCACCGTGATCCAGCGTCATCGGCTCGAACAGATGATGCGCACGCTGGTTCCCGGCCGCGACCGCCCGGGCAGGTAATCGTTTGATGACGCCTCGAAGTAGGTCAGGCCTTGGCCTGACTTCATGGTGGCGTCGATCGCAACTTTAACCCGCCACACTTGCGAAGCACCGCCGTGTCAGGCCGAGGCCTGACCTACGGATTTCACCGCTTGATTGCGTCCACGACGGGAACACTCTAAACGCTCGCACCACTGAGCGACCAGTTGCTCGTCGAGTGTGTCATTTCGATCGCCGTGACAGACCGCTCCGCGCACGGCCAGATAATCGGGTGCTAAAGGCAGCAGCAAATCAACATCTTCCAGTCGCAATGATCCGGCCAGCACGACCAGCAACTCGCGATGCCGTGCCGCGCGGACAATCGGCAACAGCGCGTCGAGCGACAGGTAATCGAGCAACCGTCCCCGCGATTTGTCGAAGGTGTCGAGCAACAGCGCGCCACAGCCCAAGGCCGCGCCGACGTCCAAGATCGCCTGTGGCGACGGCGCGCCGGCCTGTTGCCAGTCGGCGTAGGCGACGGCCACCGGTGTGACGAGGGCCGGCCAGGTGACGAGCGTGCGGCCCCACCCGAGTTGCCAATCGCTGCGCTCGGCCAAGCCAGCCAGCCCTAGCTTGGCGAAGCCAACGCCGGCCGGCCACGCCGGCAACGGCGCATCGCCAGCGACGTCACGCAGCTCTCCCAGCGCCACGCTGAGCGGCACGCGACCAGCAACCGCGGCGGCCACCTGGCGCACCGTGTCGATTGACGCGGCCCCCAACGAACCGTGGGCCGGCTCCTTGACGTCGATCAAGGCCGCGCCGCCGCGCAGCGCTCGCTCGGCTTCGACCGCGTCGCGCACGCTGACCAGCAACTGGGTCATGAGGCCACTCCGGCCGTCGGCGGCGGATGGGTGACATCGTACAGGCGTTGATTCAAGCGGTTCACCAGCGCCAGCGTCAGCGGCTCGCTCCAGGTGCCGCGAATGGTCACATAGTGACCACACCAGCCGGCCAGTCGCGAGTTGGTTTCGACCTGCTCCCACTCGGCGGCGCGCTCGGCCAGTCGGATGACCAGCGTGTTGGTGTCGAGGCGCGCGGGCGCCTTGCCGGGCAAATAGCTGGGCCCTTGGCCGAGCAGGAACCCCTCGACGACTTCAATGGGGACGCGAATGGGCCGCGCCCCGTTCAACCAACAAAGGAGCGATCCCGCCTCGTAGCCCAACAGCGGATGCCAGCGAAACCAGAGCCACAGCCCGGCCAGCGTCAGGAAACCCGCGACCGCCAGCCCGGCCAGCACACCCGCCGCGAATCCAGCCCCCAGCAGGACGACGCCCGAGGCCATCAGTAGCAATAGGGTCGGCGCCAGGGCAACGACCAATAACGGCCGGGTGTTTCGGCGGCACCAGACTTCGCGCATCGACAACTCGGCCAAGGAAAGTGAACCGTGACGAAACCGCCAGCATTGCTGGCAGCCGCCGGTGTGACAAGGGGGTCGATTGGGGGCTGGCGGCCTGGGACGGCCGATGCGCTTTGACCCTGCCCGCCACGATCGCCATAACTCGCGTAGCCACACTGGGCAGCCTACGGTATGATCCCGTCGTTTAGGCTGCCGAAAAGTGTCGCCGCCGCCGTTCGCGACAACGCGAATCGTGCTGCTCGTTCATCATTTGGTGCGCTACAAGCCGGTTCGCTGGCCCGTCTGATCGTCAAGGAGGACGCTCGGGTGACTACGATCAAAACGCTGTTCATGGCAATCGTGTTGTCGGCCGTAGGCTATGGGGCCTACGTGGTTCTGACCGGCCCCAGCGATTCGCACCCGCCCGCCGAAGCCACCGTGTGGGGCGTGGCCCCTAGCGTGGAAATGCCCTCGGCGGCGAGCGCACCTGTCGCCGCGCCGGCCGCGCCAAAGGTATTGTCGGTCAGCACGCCGGCGACGAACGATACGTCGTCGCAGGATGCCCAGGGTTCGACGACGAGTTGGCCCACCGTTCCGAACGAACCCGCCACGGCGGCCACTTCCGCCGCGCCCAACGCCGCCACAGCTTCGACCGGCCCGAGCGGCAATAATCTGGGGACCAGCATCTCGTCGACGACCGATCCGTTTGCCGCGGCAGGCGCGACGAACAATTCGACCAGCTCGCCAACCGGGACCGGCGCGCCGACTGTGTTGGCCACGTCGACTGCGGCTACGGCGACACCGGCGTCGTCCAGCGAGCCGACCATGCCGGCGACTCCGCCGGCTTCACCGCTGGGAGACACCTACGCCAGCACGGCGACGGCGACCAACTCGACGACGACCGACACTTCGTCCACGGACGCCCACGCCGAGTTCGCCACGGCCTGGGCCACCAGCCAACAACAGTTGCAAGCCGGCAAGCTTGACGAGGTGTTGCTCGATTTGTCGAAATGGGTCACGGACTCGCGGTTGTCGGCCGGAGATCGAGACCGGTTGCTGAACCTGCTCGATCAACTGGCCGGTTCGGTGATCTACTCGCGGCAGCACGTGCTCGCGCCGGCTTACGTGGTGCAGCCCGGCGACACGCTGGACAAGATCGCCACGACCTACGAAGTGCCAGCCCAGTTGCTGGCCAACATCAACGGCATTGCCGACCCCAACGCCCTGCGCCCCGGCGACACGTTGAAGGTCGTCCACGGTCCGTTCGACGTGCTCATCGACCTGCAACGGCACGAGTTGACGTTGTTCCTGCACCACATGTACGCCGGCCGCTTTCCGATCTACCTGGGGCAGGACCAGCCGATCGCCGATGGCGAGTTTCAAGTGCAGAGCAAAGTGGCCAAGCCGACCTACCAAGGACCCAACGGGCAAGTGATCGGCCCCGACGATCCGTCCAATCCGCTGGGCGTGCAGATGCTCGACCTGGGACAAAAGCTGTCGATTCACGGCTCGGCGACCACGGTGAACGGAACGATCGACACGCGGGGCTCGATTCGCCTGAGCGCGACCGACATCAACGACGTCTACAACATCGTCAGCGTCGGCTCGCATGTGATTATTTGGAAGTGACGAAGTTGCTGGCTGCTAGTTCCTAGTTGCAAGAGGGACGCAAAGCGTTGTACTTGCCTTTCACTCGCAACTAGCCGCTAGCAACTAGCAACTTTCCTCATCCCCTTCTCGCCACTTTGCTGCCGGATGTGCGGCGGATCAGGCGGCGGACTTCCAGCACGCTGAGCGTGGCCAGGATTTGCGACGTTTGCAGCCCCGTGGCCGCCACGATCGCGTCGACATCGACCCCTTGCGTATCGACACAGTCGAGCACGCGACGCTCTTGCTCGTTGAGCAGCAACTCGGCCGGCGCGCGAATCTCGCGCCCGTCGGGCTGCGCGACCGGCGCCACCAGCGGGCCCAACTCCTCCAACACGTCGTCGGGCGTTTCGACCAGCTTGGCCCCGTCGCGAATCAAGCGGTGGCAGCCTTGCGAGTTCCGGCTGTCGACGCGACCGGGCACGGCGTAGACCTCGCGGCCTTGCTCCATCGCCAACCGCGCCGTGATCAGCGAGCCGCTGGTCTTGGACGCTTCGACCACGACCACGCCCAGCGACATGCCCGAAATGATCCGATTGCGCGAGGGGAACGAGCCGGTGTGGGGCGCGCTTTCCAGCGGCGCTTCGCTGATCAGCGCGCCGGCTTGCAGCACCTCGTCGGCCAGGCCTCGGTGCTCGGGTGGATAGATGTTCAACACGCCGCCGCCCAGCACGGCAATCGTGCGCCCGCCGGCGGCCAGCGCGCCCCGGTGGGCGGCCGCATCGACGCCGCGAGCCAAGCCGCTAACAATCGTCAAACCCGCTCGGGCCAGCGCCCCGGCCAGTCGTTCGGCCTGGGCCAGACCATATTGCGTGGCGTGGCGCGAACCGACGATCGCAATCGCCACCGCGTCCTGGGGCAACAACTGGCCGCGCACATAGAGCAATTGCGGCGGGCTGTAGATTTCGCGCAGCAAGGCCGGATAGCGCGGGTCGCTTTCGGCCAGCATGGTGATGTTGTGCTGTGCCGCCAGTCGGCACGCTTCACTGGCGTCGAGTTCACGCCGGGCGGCGGCGATCCGCTCGGCCAGCTTACGACCGACGCCCGACGTCTGGGCCAGGTCGCTGGTCGATGCGTCGAGCACCGCGGCCACGGTGCCGAAGCGTTCGAGCAGGGCGCGGCGCGTCTGTGGCCCCACGCCCGGCACCAACGACAACAGCAGCGTGTCGTGCAGTTCGTTGTCGCCGTTCGACTCGGCCATGCCCCGCGCTCCCGTCCCGAAAGAACTCATTCTTGGCAAGCTGGTCTCATGGGAGCGAATATGCGCGGGTCAGTCAACCGAGCCGACGGTTCCCGGGGCCGGATTCGTCGGCAAAGTTTCGCGCGCCGGCCCGAGCGGCACACCCGGCGCAACCGGCACGGGCCACACAGCAGTGTTTTCGGCCGCGGCACGCGCGATCGGCCGCCACGCCACACGATAAATGAGGGTGAACCGGTGTCGTCGCGGCATCTGCTTGTCGCCCAGCAGTGAATAGGCCATTCACTGGCGGCGACCCCGGGGCGGGAACGGCTGCATGACGTTTCGCACCAAAACCTTCTTCGCCATCCTGATTCTGCTGGGCGGCGCCGCGGCGGCGTACTTGAACCGCAAGCCCGACCACCAGGCCGGGTCGCTGCCGGCCTTTGCGCCGGCGACGTTCTCGCTGCGCGATCAGACCGGCCCGGCGGCCAACGGACCGATTACGGGTAGCGCCTGGCCGGGCCCGATCGAACTGAGCGGCCCGGCGACGCCGTCGCTCGAGCGCCGGCCGATCTCACTGGCTCCGGTGGCCCCGACGGCGCAGGTCGCCCCCGCTGTTGCCGCGCCGAGCAACGCCACCATGCCCAACAGCTTTGCCGCGCCGCAACCGGTCCTGGCGCCGATTCAGCCCAAGGTGTCGCTCGAGTACAACGGCGGCGACAACCAGCCCGCCGCAGTCGGCTATCTGCGGCACCGCGTGCGCGAAGGCGAGACTCTGTCAAGCATCGCCCAGCAGTACCTGGGCTCGGCCGGTCGGTACCGGGAAATCTTCGAGGCCAATCGCGCCGCGCTTCGCAGCCCGAACCAGGTGCGCGTGGGGATGGACCTGGTGATTCCGATGCGCGGCGACGAGCCGACCGTCCTGCCGCCGTCCCAGGCGCAACTGATGACGACCGAGCCTCGCTACAGCGGCGCGACCAGCGCCACGAACGCCGCGCCGGGCGAAACGGTCTGGACCCAGAGCCTGCCCGAGCATCGCGGACTGCGCACCTATCAGGTGCGGGCGAGCGACACGCTGGCGGGCATTGCCCGGCAATTCTACGGCGACCCGCGCGAAGCGCAGCGGCTGTTTGAAGCCAACCGGGACTTGCTGCGCGTGCCGGACGATCTGCGCGAGGGGATGACGCTGGTGATCCCGCAATGAGTCGTGCTCGGATTAGCCACGGAGACACAGCGGCGCGGAGGTTGGCACGGAGAATGAGAGGGAAGAGCAGGGACTAAGAGATATCAAGCTGAGTTGGACGTAGTTCTTGACTGTCTGAACTCAACAACTTTATCTCCGTGTCTTTCTCGGTGAACTCCGTGTCTCCGTGGCTCATTCCCTGCCTTAGAGCGGGCTCGGGCGGTCTTTCCACGGGGCGCCGATCTTGCCGGCGCGAAGGTCGATGAAGCCGCCGATGAACTTGTCGATTCCCAAGGCTGGTTGACCCAGCATCTTGGTTCCCTGCAAGCGGGTCTTTTCCTTGTGCAGGAAGATGTCCTTGTCGGCCGGATCGGTCGTTGGCCGGCGCCCCCGTTCAAACAATTGCAACACCCGCGTGGCGTCGCTGGTGCTCTTTGTGTCGTCGCCACCCACCACGATGAACAATGAGACTGCCGTTCGCGCTTCGGAGCGAGACGCCAGGTTCATCCGCAAGGTTTTGAAGTTGAAGTCGGGCGAGATCATCACCACCACCTTGACGTCCTGACCTTGCTTCGAGGCCACGGTCACCGGCCAACTCCAGTCCTGATCGGCGAACAACATGGCCACAATGGCCCCCATGTCCGAACCAACCATCGCCAGCTTGTCGATGTTCAGCTTACCGGCGTTGTTCAGCTCCATCAGATACGCCTTCCAGGTCTCGAGATCCTGGGTGATCATGTTGGTGTACTCGACCGGCGGCATCGACTCGGCCAGAATCTTTTTCTTGATGTCGCGCGTCTGAGTGCTTTCGCCGTGGCCGCGGAGGTCAATGTTGAGGACCGCGTGGTTGTGATTCTTATTCAAGTAAACCGCCAGCGCGGCCATCTCCTTGCGGCTGCCATTGGCGCCGTGAATCAAAATGACGGGGATCGCTTCCTTCCCCTTGTCGCTCTTGTAATAGGTGCCAACCACCTTTACTCCGTCCTTGGTCATCCGCGAAATGTCCTCGGGCTCGTCTTCCGCGGCCGCGGCACCCGGCGCAGCCGGCGTGGCGGGTTCCTGGGCCCAGACCGCGGCCGGCGCCAACCACGCGCCCAGGGCCAGCATGAACAGGCTTCGACGCGCCAGAAACCCGAGGCGTGCCAGACGGTCAACCATGTCAGAAACCGAGGAGCCAAGCGCGGGGAGATTCATGGTGAAATCTTGGGCGGTGAAGGATTGTCTAGGGCGTGCGTCAACGGGAATGTGAATTGCGACGCGGCCGGAAAGAACGCGATTCAGGTGGGACCAACTCATGGTAAATCGCGCGCCGCACAGGGTCAACGCTCGGCGGGCGAAATCGCCGATGGAATGCGCGGGATCATCGCGATTGCACTGGCTAGCCCCCAACACCGCCCGCCGGGCGGCGGTCCAAACGTCCCTGAAACCGCGGCTCAAGTTGCTAATTCCGCCCGCAGCTAGTATGCATATGATTGGAAGGGGGATGGGGAAGGCAGGAATGTTCGTTCCTGACATCCGGCGGACCTGCGGGGGCAGGTGTTTGCCGCCGCTGGTTGGCTGTCGCTTGGCGACTCTCCTGGGCCCCTTTTTGGTACGATCATCCGGCCGAAACAAACCACACGACAGTTTGTCGGCGGCGGAGTTCAACTCAGCAATCACCCGCGGCTTGCCGCCGCTCGACGGTATCGATGGCCAACATCACGCTCAGAGTGCTCGACGGCGCGGATCGCGGCCGCGTCTTTGCCAACCTGCCGACGCCGGTCACCATTGGCCGCGAGGAAGGGAACTCCGTCCAGTTGAACGACGAGCGGATCAGCCGCTTTCATCTCAAGATCCAGGAAGATCAAGACAAGATCGTCCTGACCGACCTGGAAAGCACCAACGGCACCAAGGTCAACGGCGAGAACATCCAACTGCGCATCCTGCGGTTTGGCGACATTGTCCACTTAGGGCGCAGCGTCTTGCTGTTCGGCTCGCGCGAAGAAATTGCCGATCGTCTGGCGCGGCTGCGCGGCGAACAGCGTGTCAGCGGCGAAGGTTCGCCGACGTCGAACCCGAGCCTGGACTTCGAGCTGAACTGGACCGAGCATCCGAACCCGCACACGACGTTCCAGTCCATTGAGCCGCCCGAGTTGCCCCAGCGAATGAGCCCGGGTCAAGCGGCCCAGCTTTCCGAGCTGCTCGAGTATCTGCACATCAAGCTCCGCGACCTGATCTCGTCGGGACATCCCGATCCGGACGAGAGCGGCCGGATGTCGATCGAAGACCGCCCCTGGCAAGCGGTGGCGGATTTGCAAGCGCAAGTGGTCCGCTACCTGCGCGCCATCGGCGAACCGCCGGAAGAGTGATTTGTCAGTCGTCCGTGGTCAGTGGTCAGTTGCAAAAGAGCTGTAACCGCTGGGCCACGGTTGAACCCACGTCACGGCATCCAGTGACCCTTCTCCCCTCGGGAGAAGGTGGCGGCGCAAGCCGCCGGATGAGGGTCCCGCCTCAATCTTGGGACGCCCCGCGCCCAGGGAAACTAAGAACGCTGATGCTCAATGCGGTGATTCAAGCCGATGCGCTCGTGACCCTCATCCGGCCTTCGGCCACCTTCTCCCGGCGGGAGAAGGGTTTGCGCGGCGTCAGTGATCGACCAAAGGTTCATCGGCGGATCAAGTGACCTCGGGGCATGTTCAGCCGGCTGATTTATGGTCTAATTACCGGCAGCGGCCATGAGCCATCGAAACGGAATTTCACTCTCTCGGGCTCCCCTCCATGCGCTCGTTCGTTCACCTGCATTGCCATAGTCATTACAGCCTGTTGGACGGCGCCAGCCCGATCGACGCCTTGGTAAAAAAGGCCAAAGCCGAGGGGATGAACGCGCTGGCGTTGACCGATCACGGCAACTTGTACGGCGCGCTCGAGTTCTATCAAAAGGCCAAAGAGAAAGGCATCAACCCGATCCTGGGTTACGAGGCCTACGTCGCGCCGGGCAGCCGGACCAGCAAACACGATCCCAGCGGCAACCAGGAGAGCAGTTACCACCTGACCCTGTTGGCCCAGAACAAGACCGGCTTCAAGAACCTGATCCAGATGGCCTCGAAGGCGTACCTGGAAGGGTTCTATCGCAAGCCGCGCATCGATCGCGAGCTGCTCGAACAGTACAACGAAGGAATCATCTGCCTGAGCGGGTGCGTGTCGGGCGAGCTGAGCCGCACGCTGCTGCGCGGCGGCGGTCCCGACTTCGATTTCAAGCAGATCGAGGAGATCATCGCCTGGTTCCAGCGGGTGTTCGGCGACCGCTACTTCATCGAAATCCAGAACAACGGGCTCGATATCCAGCGCTTGGCACTCGAAGCCTCGGTCGACGTGGCGCGACGGATGGGCTTGCCGCTGGTCGCCACCAGCGACTCGCACTATGTCAACCAGTCGGACGCCGAAGCCCAGGACATCATGTTGTGTATCAACACGGGGCGCTTCCGCACCGACACCAACCGGATGCGGATGGAAGGCGATCAGTTCTACCTGCGCGGCCCCGAGGCGATGTATGACGCGTTCCCGGGACTCGAGGACGCCGTCGCCCGCAGCCAGGAAATCGCCGACCGGGTCGACATCGACCTGGAACTGGGCAAGCGACACTTCCCGTCGTTCAAGGTGCCCGAGGGGAAAAGCGCGGGAGACTACCTGCGCGAGCTGTGCGTTGCCGGGCTCAAGGAACGCTATGCCGGCGACCCCGAACGGATCATCGACGGCGAGCTGGCCCCGGTGGTTATCGAACGGCTCGATCGCGAGCTGAACGTCATCAACACGCTCGGCTTCCCGAACTACTTCTTGATCGTCTGGGACTTCGTCAATTTTGCCAAAGAGAAGCGCATTCCGGCGACGGCGCGTGGATCGGGCGTGGGGGCGATCGTTTCGTTCGCGCTCTACCTGAGCCACGTCTGTCCGCTGAAGTACGACTTGCTGTTCGAGCGGTTTCTTGACATCAACCGTCTGGAAGCGCCCGATATCGATATCGACTTTTGCCAGGAACGGCGCGAAGAAGTCATCAATTACGTCAAGGAAAAGTACGGCTCCGAGAACGTCGCCCAGATCGGCACGTTCGGCACCCTGAAGGCCCGAGCCGCCATTCGCGACGTCGGCCGCGCACTGGGGCTGCCGATTCCTCGCGTCGATGGCATCGTTGCGCTCGTGCCCGAGATTCTCAACGGCCAACTTGGACACATGCTCGTCAAGAGCGATGAACCCAAGTACGCCGGACAATTCAGCGCCGACCTGCGCAAAGCCTACGACAGCGACGGCGAGGTGAAGGAGCTGCTCGATCTGGCCATGAAGATCGAGGGGCTGGCCCGCAACGTCGGCACGCACGCCGCGGCGGTGGTGATCGCCGATCGGCCGCTGGTCGAGTATGTGCCGCTGCAGCACGTACAAGACAAGAAGGAAGTCATTACTCAGTGGGCGATGGGTGACGTCGAGAAGGCCGGCCTGCTGAAGATGGACTTCCTGGGCCTGCGCAACTTGACCATCCTGGCTAAGAGCGTCGATCTGATCGAACAATCACGCGGCGTGCGAATTGACCCCTACAAGTTCCCGCTCGACGATCAAGAGACATTCGCCCTGCTCTGCCGCGGCGAGACGAAAGGGATTTTCCAGCTCGAAAGCGGCGGCATTCGCGATCTGCTCCAGCGGATGAAGCCCGACCATTTCCGCGACATCATTGCCACCAACGCCCTGTATCGGCCCGGCCCGTTGGAAGGGGGCATGGTCGACGATTACATCCAGGTCAAGCACGGTCGCAAGGCGGCCGAGTACAAGCACCCGGTGATGAAGGACGTTCTGGAAGAGACCCACGGCGTGATGGTCTACCAGGAACAGGTGATGCGGATTCTAAACGGCCTGGGGGGCATCGAGCTGTCGAGCGCCTATAGCTGCATCAAGGCGATCAGCAAGAAGAAAGAAAAGGACATCGCCAAGTTCGAGGGGCAATTCCTCGACGGTTCGGTGGCCAACGGACTGAAGCGCGCCGAGGCGGCCGAACTGTTTGGCATGATCCAGAAGTTCGCCGGTTACGGCTTCAACAAGAGCCACTCGACGGCCTACGCGCTGATCGCGTACATGACGGCCTATCTCAAGGCCCATTACCCGGTCGAGTTCATGGCGGCGTTGTTGTGCGGCGACATCGATGGCCGCAACTTCAAGCGGAAGGACTCGTTGGTCGAGCACCTGGAAGATTGCCGGCGAATGAACATCGAGGTGATGGCGCCGGACGTGAACACGTGTGACTTCGAGTTCACGGTCCTGGACAACAAGATCTACTTCGGCCTGTCAGCCATCAAGGGTTGCGGCGGCGGGGCGGCCCGAGCCATCGCGGCCGAGCGCCGCGCCAATGGCCCGTTCCGCGACCTGACGGACTTCTGTGGCCGGCTCGACGCCAGTCTGGTGAACAAAACGGCCATCGAGTCGCTGGTCAAAGCCGGCGCGTTCGACCGGCTCGGCGGGCACCGGGCTCAGTGGCTGGCCGCGGTCGAGCGCGCCTTGCAAGCCGGCGCCGCCGCCCTGGCCGACAAGAAGCGCGGCCAGAAGGGATTGTTCGACGACGCCGATGACGAGCTGGCCGCCGGCGCGGCCACCAGTTCGGCCCTGCCCAACGTCGCGCCGTGGGAAGAGAAGCAAAAGCTCCTGTTCGAGCGCGAGGTGCTGGGTTTTTACCTCAGCAGCCACCCGCTGTCGGAGCACGAGGAAACCCTGCGGACCTATTGCACCCACACCACGGTCGAAGCGGCCGCGCTGTCGAATCGGGCCGAGTGCATGCTCGGCGGCATGATCGGCTCGATCAAAATCTCGCACACCAAGAATCCCCAGCCCGGCAAGCCGAGTAAGTACGCCATGTTCGACTTGGAAGACGCGGCGGGCCTGATGCGGACGATCGTCTGGCCCGAACAGTACGCCCAATTTGGCGAGCTTGTGCAGGCCGAGGCGGTGGTGGCGCTGCGCGGCGTGATCGACAAGCGGCCCGGCAGCGAAGACGCCAATTTCATCGTCAACGAAGTAATCCCGCTCGATCAGTTGCCGCAACGCTTCACGCGGGGCATTCGACTGCGCGTCGACGAGAATGTTCACTCGGCGGCGACGTTGGAACGATTGCTGGAAATCCTGCGCGGCTATCCGGGCCGGTGCGAGCTGCAGTTCCTGTTTCAACTGACCGACGGCAGCCGGCTGCAATGCGTTTCGGACAAGGTCAAGGTGGAACTCCATCCCGAGATGCGTGAGCGGCTGGTCGATTTGCTCGGCCCCGGCAGCGTGCAACTATTGGCCGAACCGCCCAAGCCGACGCAACAGCAACAGCGTTACGGCCAGCGCAACGGCCAGGACTTCCGCCGCAACGGCCGCGCTCCTGCCCCGGCGTGATTTTGGTCACTGGTCTCCGACTGCGGCGGCGTGGCTGTCGCGAACCGCGCGGAGCGATTGCAGCAGCTCGTCGGTTTGCTGCTGGATGTCGAACGGCGCTTTGATCACCAACAGGCCTTGCGGCTCGAGGCAGGTGATCGAGTCTTCGGCGTCGACCCAAAGCTGCGACCGCAGCGCCCCCTGCAGCGTCTTGATCAGCGATGTGGCTTGCAGACTCCGTTCGTCATGGTCTTCCGCATCGACGAAGTCAGGCACCGCAAAGACGTAAGTCTGCAACATGCCGGCCGAGTAAGCCTCGTCGCGGGTGGTAATCAACACCACCTCGTCGCAGATCAAATACGACAGATTCAACGGCCTTAGCGCCAGCCGCAAGGCCGAACGCAGGGTCATGTCTTTCAAATTGAGCGTGAGTGGCGAGTCGCTGGCCACGCCGGCGGCCTCGAGCGCACGCCGATCGAGATGGATCGCAAGGCGGTGCTTGCTGCGAAAAAAGTCGACGATGTCCGACAAGGGCGATTCGATGAACTCGGCCTCCGTCGGCTCGTTCAGCTTGGTTTGCAGCTTGGCGTAGGCGGCGGCGTTTTCTGCCGGCCGGCCGCGCCACGACTGTGCCGGTTCCGCGGCCCAGCTTCCGCTGACAGCGCATGACCACAAGAGTCCCAATACCAACGACGAGAGCGCAAGGGTACGCGACATGATCGGCCAGCTCCTGAATCAGAGAGACGAGAAGAGGTTGGCGCTGCGCCCGGCCACTGGGGGCCGGTGAGCTGCCGAGCAACTTCAGTCTACTCTGCCAGGAAACTGCGGGTCAAACTCTCATCGTGGGGGAGCTGGGAGGTGGGGGTGTATCCGAAAGCAGTCGATCGTGTGCGAAAGGCCAGTGTTTCAAAGCCAACGCTCGCCGTGAGAGCGAGAAGCTCTTACACCCCCACGCCCACACGCCCCAACACCCCCACCTCTTCCCCAGCGCCTCACGCCTCCCCCGACTCGGCTTCGCTCGGCGACCAGCCGGCGGCGAACACCTGGTCCATGAGTTCGCGCTTCGAGCCCACGCCCAGCTTCTTCCAGATGGCGGCCCGGCGAAATTGCACCGTCCGCAGGCTGAGATCAAGCTCCTGGGCGATCACCGGGTTGCTCCGCCCCAGTACAATGCCGCGCAGCACGGCCATCTCGCCCGGCGTGAAGTCCTGGAGTCGTCGGCGAAAATCGTCGCCTCCGGCGGCCTCGACGAGCGGAACCGAGCGCAGCGCCTCTTCGATGGTCGAGAGAATCTCGCTCGGTCGGATCGGCTTCTCGAGCACGTTGACCGCGCCAGCCTTGATGGCGTCAACCCCCAGGCGCAAATCGCCGTGACCGGTCAGCACGATCGTCGGTAGTTTGATCTCGCGCTCGCGCAGATGGTCTAGCAGCTCCAAACCGCTCATGCCGGGCATCCGCACATCGACGATCAGACAGCCCGGCTGGCCCGGCTGATAATGGGTCAAGAAATCAGCGGCCGACACGAATGTTTGCACCTGCCACCCCGCGCTCTCCAAGAGCGCGCGCAACGAATCGAGCACCGCTGGGTCGTCGTCTACGACAAATACCGTCATCCTCGATCACCTTCATTCCATCTATGCCCCAGCAACACTTGGCAAACTAAAACGAAAGACAGCCCCGGCCGCGGGTCGCGGCTCGTGCCAAAGCTGTCCTCCGTGAGCTTCCACAATCGCGCGGCTAATGGCCAGGCCCATGCCCAGCCCCGCCGTCTTGGTCGAGTAAAAAGCGTGGTAATTGATTACCGTCTTACGCC